>JANNNF010000535.1:0-2111 GCA_031398405.1 Rhodobacterales bacterium
GCTGGACGCAACAGCCCCCCTGATCCCCGAAGCCGCGATTGACGAAGCGGTGACGGCGGCCCTTGCCGAGGCTTTGGCCGATGGCACCCCGGCGTTGTCCGAACTTGCCGATGACCCCGCCGATCTTGCAACCGTGGCAGCCGAACCAGAGGCCGAAGCACCAGAGGGCGCAATCACACGCTCGCCGCGTCCGCAACGGCGCGGCGACGGGGCTGCGATCACAGCCCGAGAGGCCGCGCCAGAAGCCGCGCCCGATGCCACGCCAGAGGCCGCCCCCGTCGCCGCGTCCGCCACCGAGGTTGATCCTGCCACCCTGACCGCCGGCACCCGGCTGATCCAGCTTGGCGCGTTCGACACGGCCGATCAGGCGCGCGACGAATGGCTGCGATTGCAGGGCAAATTCGGCGCCTTGCTGACCGGCAAATCGCTGGTGGTCGAGGCTGCGACCAGCGGTGGCAGCACTTTTTACCGCCTGCGCGCCCTGCCGTTCGAGTCGGAAGACGACGCCCGCCGCCTGTGTACCGCGCTGTTACCCGACCATGACAACTGCATCCCCGTGACGCAAAGATGAGCCGGCTTGGCACGGGCGCTGCGATCTTTGGGTGTGAGGGGCTGGCTCTCACCCCGTCCGAGCATGATTTTTTCCGCGATGCTGACCCCATGGGCTTTATCATTTTCGCCCGCAATATCGAAACCCCAACCCAGTTGTCCCGCCTGACTGCCGATCTGCGCGACGCCGTGGGCCGCGATGCCCCGGTGCTGGTCGATCAGGAAGGCGGGCGCGTCCAGCGCCTGCGCGCGCCCCATTGGCGCGAATTCATCCCCCCGCTGGATCAGGTTCTCGCTGCCGGCGACCTGACCTCTGCCGCCCGCGCCATGGCGTTCCGCTCACGGCTCATCGCGCATGAACTGCGCGCCGTGGGCATTGATGCCAACTGCGCGCCGGTGGCCGATATCGCGTCAGACCTCACGCATCCGTTTTTGAAAAACCGCTGCTATGGCACTGATCCCCATACCGTCTCCGTAATAGCCCGCGCTGTCGCCGACGCCCATCTGGAGGGTGGCGTGCTGCCTGTGATCAAACACATGCCCGGCCATGGCCGCAGCCAAAACGACACCCATCTGGACCTGCCCACCGTCACCACCGACCGCGACACCCTGATTGCCACCGATTTTGCCCCCTTCGCGGCCCTGCGCGATGTGCCGATGGCGATGACCGCGCATATCATCTTTGCCGCCTATGACGCGGAACACCCTGCCACCCAATCGCGCGTGATGATCGACGTGATCCGTCGCCAGATCGGGTTTCAGGGTTTGCTGATGACCGACGATCTGAACATGCAGGCGCTGTCAGGGACGCTTGCTGACCGTACCGCCCGTTCCATGGCCGCAGGTTGCGATATTGCGCTGCATTGCAAGGGTGACTTGGACCAGATGGTCGAGGTGGCCGCCAGCGCAGGCACCATGACCCACGCCACGCTGGCCCGGGTGCAGTCCGCGCTTGCCCTTCGCAAGCCGCCGGAACCGGTCGATATCGCGGGGTTAGAGGCCGACCTTGCTGCGCTGATGCCGGCATGAACGACGATTGGTCAGAACCCGAGCGACCATCGACTGCCGACCGAATTGCCGCCGAGGCGCTGATCGTTGATGTCGATGGGTTTGAAGGCCCGCTTGACCTTTTGCTGATGCTCAGCCGCACCCAGAAGGTGGACCTGCGCAAAATCTCGGTGCTGGACCTTGCCGAGCAATATCTTGGCTTCGTGCAACGCGCGACTGCCCTGCGGATAGAACTTGCCGCCGATTATCTGGTGATGGCGGCCTGGCTTGCTTTCCTCAAATCCCGGCTGCTGCTGCCCCCTGAACCCGGCGAGGATGGCCCATCCGCCGAGGATATGGCGGCCCATTTGGCCTACCAGCTTGAACGTCTGGCCGCGATGCGCCAAGCCTCGGCCGACCTTATGGCGCGCGATCAGTTGGGCCGCAACTTCTTTGCCCGGGGCCTGCCCGAAGACGTGACCCTGCACCGCAAGATCACCTACGGTGCCACTCTGATTGATCTGATGCGTGCCTATGCTCGCATCCGCACCAAGGATGAATTCCGCCCCTTTGTG
>JANNNF010000536.1:0-3148 GCA_031398405.1 Rhodobacterales bacterium
GCTGGACGATGTGAATGTGCAAGGGTTCGATCCGGCGTTTCTGGCGCTGACCGGGCACCCGATGATCGAGGTGCGGCTGTTCAATCCGACGCGCAACCGGGGCCATGTTTTCCGCCGCACTGTCGAGATGCTGCTGGGGCTAGCCCGGTTCAATCGCCGGATGCATGGCAAGCTGTGGATCGCCGACGGACGGTTAGCGATCATCGGCGGGCGTAATATCGGCGACACGTATTTCAGCGCACTCGACGCCGACACCCGCCACTCGATTGACGCGGATATGCTGCTGGTGGGGCCAAAAGTGAACGAGATGTCGGCCCTGTTCGACAGCTACTGGAACCTTGGCCTGTCCCTGCCGATCCTTGCCCTTTGGCCCGGGTTCAAGACGAATCTGAGCAAGTTCTGCACCCGTTTGGCCTGTGAGGTCCGCACCCCGCCGTCGCGCCGTTACCTCGCACGCACGCTGGGCGGGCGCACGGCAAAGGCAGTGCTGGCCGGGCGCCTTTACTGGACCGACACAGTTCAGCTTCTGGCCGACCCGCCGGACAAGGCCTATGGCAACCACTCTGCCCCCTGGATGTCGACGGCGATCGCTGACATTCTGCTGCGGGCCCAGACCGAGGTGCGGCTGATCACCCCTTATTTCGTGCCCGGCCGGGCAGGCATTGCGGGGCTGACCGGACTTGCGGAGCGGGGTGTCAGGGTCAGCCTTTTGACCAACGCGCTGTCGGCGACCGACATGCTGCTGGTCTATGGTGCCTACCGGCGCTACCGGGGGGCGCTGCTGACGGCAGGGGCCGTGATCCATGAATTCTCGCCCATACCGAAGAAAGGCCGCAAACGTGATGTGCTGCATTCCAAAGTGTTCGTCATTGACGGGCGGCAGGCGATCGTCGGCTCGCTCAACTTCGATCTGCGCTCGGCCTTTACCAATACCGAGTTGGGACTGTTGTTCGAGCACCCCGTACTGGTGGCCGAAATCGCCCGGATGATTGACGCGCTGAGCGCCCCTGATCAGGCCTATGCCGTTTCGCGCAGTGACAATGCGCTGCACTGGACCGTGGCGCGCCCCGGCCTGCCCGCCGTGATGTTCGTGGAACCCGAAGCGAGCGGGCCGCAGCGGACGATTTCATGGCTGGTCGGGCTACTGCCGATACAGGCTTATCTGTAAATGTCAGCCCGGCTCAGGCAGACACCGCGAATTCGGTCATCATCCCGGTTGAGAGATGCGGCATGTGGTGGCAGTGCAGCATCCAGCGCGCCGCCTCGCCCGCATCCAGCGCCACCGTGACCATTGCCTGCGGCGGTACCTGCACGGTGTCGCGCATCGCGCCCGCAAAGCGTTTGTGGTTGAGTGCGACCACCTGAAACGTATGGCCATGCAGGTGCATCGGGTGCGCCATCATCGACATGTTGTGGAAGGTCAACTCGACCCGCTGCCCTGATCTGGCGGTTACCGGGGTATGGTTACCCCAGGTTTGCCCGTTGATTGTCCACAGGTAAGGCTGCATCGACCCGCCGAGCATAAGCATCGCCGTAGCGTCGGCGGGGCGGTCTGACAGCGGGGTCATGGCGCGCAGAGCCGCCTCTTGCGACAAGTCGGTATCGAAAGCGGCCGCCGCACTCTCGCCAACGCCCGCGAGTTTTTCGATTTTCGCCCCGGCAGTGGCAAGGATGATCCCCGTCCGCTCGACTGCGCCTTCACGCAGCGCCAATACGGGAAACGCCCCCTCACCTTTCGGCAGGTCCAGTTCGATATCCAGCCGCTGCCCCATCGCAAGCCCAAAGCGGCGACCAGACAATGGCTGCACATCGTGGCCGTCCACAGAGACCAGCCGCCCGTCAACCGCACCCGTGTCGATCCAGAAAACCGTGGCGGCGGCGGCGTTGATTACACGCAGCCGCACCCGCCCGCCATTGTCGACCCGGATCACTTCGGGGTCATTCAAGGTGCGGTCATTCGCGAGATAGGCGTCAAAGTTGAAATCGTTCAGGTCCATCGCCGCCCCGGACATATCCATGCCTTCCATCGCATCGGGCGCGGCCGTTGTCGCACCCATGTCCATTCCGGCCATACTGCCATCGCCGCCGGTAATTTCCGCCAGAACCTCGGCGGCGGGGCGAAAGCTGAAGTCGTGCAGGAACAGCACCACCTCTTGCCGGTCTGCGGTCAGATCGGCACCACTGCGCACGATCAGGGGTGCTGCCAGCAGTTCCATTTCCTGCACCGGCACATGGCTGTGCATCCAGTAGGTGCCGGGCATCGGCTCAAAGTCAAACTCGCGCACCTCGCCGGGTTTCAGCATTGGCTGCGGAATATCCGGCACCCCGTCCTGAGCCTAGGGCGGGATCTGGCCGTGCCAATGAATGATCGTTTCGAAATCCAAAGCATTGGTCAGATCGACCGTAAACCGCTGTCCGGGGTCCAGTGTCAGGCCGCTGCCCCCCTGCGCATTGACCAGCCCCCAGACAGTCGCTGCCTGCCCGTCAATGTCTAGCGTCCGGCTGGTGGCGGTCAGCAGCAACGGCTTGTGGGTTGCCGCCCAAGCGCCGCGCGGCAGGCCAAGGCTTGCCGCCGTAAGCGCGGTTGTCGCGATAAAACTGCGGCGGGTCAGGGTCGGGATCATGTGAAACTCCTCAGGGCTGGTCATGCATAACTATGACAAAAAGTAAGTACGTGCGCCTTGATATCGATCAGCGCCACGCCCGTTCTTCCGAGCCGCATGAACCCATCACAGAATTGACTGCACTACTTGATGCAGATCAACGACGTCTGCCGCCCGGCTTGGTATAATCGCCAGATCGAAACAGGAGCTGCACCATGAAAGAAACACCGCTTTATTCCCTTTGTCTGATGGCGGGTCTTGGCTTTGCATTGCCGGTCGCGGCCCAGCAGGGCATGATGGACGGACGCGACGGCATGATGGGCGGGATGATGGGCGGCGGCATGATGGGCGGCGGCATGATGTCGGGCATGAACAGCTATGCCATGCGAACGTTCGATGCCAACAAGGATGGCACCCTGACGCCCGAGGAAATGACCGCCGGGATGCAGGCCGAAATCAAGACCTATGATACCGACACCAACGGAACGCTGTCGCTGGCCGAGTTCGAGGTGATGCACGCCGCACACACCCGGACCATGATGGTC
>JANNNF010000022.1:0-14246 GCA_031398405.1 Rhodobacterales bacterium
GCAGACCGTGACGGTGTTTGAAGGCACTTGACGGCATTGGTGACAACGCCGCCGTGCAAAGGGAACCTTCGAGTTCTGCTTTTGCAAAACGCATCAGCTTTTGCTTGCGCAGGCGGAGAGGTTTAGGCGGGTGCAACGGTCATAGCGTGTTGTGATCCTTCACCAGTCCTTGAGGCGAACGAACATGTCATCGAATTTTTGGCGTTCTGAAAAGACGCGTGCGTCATGATTTGGAACGCAAGGTTGAATACCCCGTTCGGTCGCTGAGTTTCAGAACCAGTCTGCATCATGCCCACCATCCGCGACCAAGCTAACTCGTGCCGATTAGGCTCACGTGGCCCGAATTTTGATACTCTCGCACCGGATGATCAGGGACCAATACCGCTGCACGCCGTTTTCAAGTGAAGCCGCCTTCCGAACACACTCCGAACGCTGACGACGTTTCGCCTTCGGAGCAAATTTCTACAGGTGCTTTAGGCTTTGAAACCATTGAAAGGCAGCACAGATGGCAAATCGGACCTACAAAACCGAGATCGGCAATTCCGGCGAGACTCAACAGTCGGGTGGAGCCGCGTTGACGACCAACCACGGCATCCCCGTTTCCGACAACCAGAACAGCCTACGGGTCGGGCAGCGCGGACCAACACTTTTAGAAGATTTCATGCTGCGCGAGAAAATCTTTCACTTTGACCATGAGCGTATCCCCGAGCGGATCGTTCATGCGCGTGGTTCGGCAGCGCATGGCTATTTCGAATGCACCGATCCCATTCCAGAGCTGAGCCGTGCCAATCTATTTGCCGAAAAGGGCAAGATAACTCCGCTGTTTACCCGATTTTCGACGGTCGCGGGCGGTGCCGGATCTGTTGACACCCCGCGCGATGTGCGTGGTTTTGCGGTAAAATTTTACACAGAGCAAGGCAACTGGGATCTGGTTGGCAACAATATTCCCGTGTTTTTCATCCAAGACGCAATCAAATTCCCCGATCTTGTCCATTCGGTGAAGATGGAGGCCGACAAGGGCTATCCGCAGGCAGCGTCTGCGCATGACACGTTCTGGGATTTCGTCTCGCTGATGCCAGAGTCGATGCATACCGTGATGTGGGCGATGTCGGACCGGGCGATTCCGCGGTCTTTGCGGATGATCGAAGGCTTTGGGGTGCACACCTTCAAGCTGGTCAACGCCGATGGCGATGTGCATTTCGTCAAATTCCATTGGCGGCCCCGTCTGGGGATGCAATCCCTGGTCTGGGACGAAAGCGCCAAGCTTCAGGGTGCCGACAACGATTATCATCGCCGCGACCTGCATGAGGCGATTGCTGCGGGCGATTTCCCCGAATGGGATTTTGCCGTGCAGGTGTTTGATCAGGCTTTGGCCGACAGTCTGCCCTACGATGTGCTGGACCCGACCAAAATCATCCCGGAAGACATCGTGCCGCTGCGGGTGATCGGCCGGATGGTGCTGGATCGCAACCCGGACAACCATTTTGCTGAAAATGAGCAGGTGGCTTTCCTCCCGTCAAACATCGTGCCGGGTATAGACTTTTCTGATGATCCGCTGCTGCAAGGACGGCTGTTTTCGTACCTCGACACGCAGAAGTCGCGGCTGGGTACGACGAACTTCCACCAGATCCCGATCAATGCGCCAAAGTGCCCCTATGCCAACATGAACCGCGATGGACTGATGCAAACAGCCGTGCCAAAGGGGCGTACGAATTACGAGCCGAACAGTCTGGATCAAGCTGGCGAAGACGCGGGCCCCCGCGCCAGTGCGACGGGGTTTGTGACTTCACCGCAAGAGGTTACCGGTGAAAAGCTGCGGATCAGAGCGGAAACCTTTGGCGACCACTACAGCCAGCCCCGGATGTTTTGGCGCTCGCAGACCGAAAATGAGCAGGCGCATATCGCTTCGGCTTTTGTGTTTGAACTGTCAAAGGTCAATCTTGATCACATCCGCGACCGTGTGCTGAGCAATTTGCAAAACGTGGATCGCGGATTGGCACAGCGGGTGGCGGACGGCATCGGCATCGCATTGCCGCCAGCCGCAAAACCATTCCGCGCGCCGATAGACCTTGCTGCATCAGATGCGCTGTCGATCCAGAAGAAGTGGAAGGAAACCCTGAAGGGCCGCAAAATCGGACTGCTGTTTGGGGAAGGATCTGACAAGGCCGAAATCGATAACCTGATCGAGGCGATCAGGGCGGAAGGTGGCAGCGTGTTCACCGTCGCACCAAAAGTCGGGATGTTAAAGCTGAAGGGCGGCGAGATGAAAGCAGATGGCCAATTGGCTGGCTCGCCTTCCGTGTTGTTTGACGCGATAGCGATGATCCTTGCACCAGAGATGGCTGAAAAGCTGACCAAAGATTCGGCAGCTGTCGGTTTTGTCAATGATGCCTTTGTGCATTTGAAAGCGATCGGGCATTGCAACGGCTCGAAGATCCTTTTGGCACGGGCGGGCATAACGCCAGATGAAGGGGTTGGCCATTACAGCGGCTTGCCGCAGACTGCCAAGCGCCGCTACTGGGCGCGTGAGGCGACTGTCCGCGATCTGGCGTAACTGGTCTGCCCCGGTGCTTCGGTGCGGGGGCTTTTACACGATATGGTTGATGTCACATTACTGTGGCACCGCGATATTGCAAATGTGTGGCGTCAGGATCGGATGATCTTGACGCCGCAGTCAATTAATTAGCGGTATTCTTAGGCATTGCAGTATTTTGTCCTTGATAAAGAGAAAAATGCAGAAAACGGGGAAGAATGTCGATGAATTGGGGAAGTTAGCCAGTCGCGATTTTTGAATGTAAACTGGCGGAACTTTTGTTTGGCCACAGAGTTTCCTTAACACTTACGGGATCGCAAAAGACAGCGGTCCCATCATTCTAAGGAGAAAATCATGCGTGGATTTCAAACGAGTATACTTGGTGCGGCGTTCATCATCTCTCTCGGCGGTGCAGCTCTTGCACAAACTGAAACGATGGCTCCTGCGGGTGATTGCGATGCGCAATTCACCACATTGGACGCGGATGCCAACGGTTATCTGACCGATGCCGAGGCGCCACAGGCGTTTGCACGTGCCCGTGTTGATGCCCTGACGCTGGAAGACAACGGGATCAACAAAGAGGCTTACCTGAACCTGTGCGGTTCAGAAAACTGGGTGGAAAAAGCCGTTGAAGAAGGTGCGCCTTTCGAAGGTGCGAACAGCTTTACCGAAGAACAGGCCCGCGACCGCGCCGTTGCCTGGAACGTCACCGCGGTGTCAGCACTGACCCTGGACGACAAAGGTGTTTGGCGCGGCACTGGCAAAGTCAACGACGCAGATGTGTCGGTTGCCATCGACTACAAAGGCAATGTGGTCACAACGCCGTAAGTGTGATCGTCCGCCTGACCTACAACAATAATGGAGAGTATTATGGCTGTAACCACAAGAGTTTATGATGACTACGCCTCGGCACAAACGGCGATGTCGAGTGTGAACGGGCTTGGATTGCACGGCGTTGATGTATCGCTGATCGGCGATGAAGGCTTTCGCGATTACGATCAGGGCATGATTCAGCGCGACACCCTTACCGGACGTGCGATGACGGTCGACACGGATCCCGACGCCTCGGGCACATCGACTGGCGCTGGCATCGGCGCGATGATCGGTGGCGGCGGCGGTCTGCTGGCGGGTCTTGGCATGCTCGCCATTCCGGGCGTTGGCCCGGTGGTGGCGGCTGGCTGGCTGGCAGCGACGGCGGTTGGTGCGATCGGCGGTGCTTTGGCGGGTGGCGCAGTGGGTGCCCTTGTCGATTTGGGTCTCTCGGAAGCCGATGCTCCGGTGTTTTCCGAAGCTATCCGGCGCGGGGGTGTAGCGGTCAGTGTTAAATTCCCGGAAGAGCACCGCAATGCTGTGGTGACGGCTTTGGACCGCGCCCCTACCCGCTCGCTTGATGATCGTCGTATTGGTTATGAGGCTGAAGGCTGGCATTCTGAGGAAACTGAAGAAGAACGTCAGATCCGTGTGCGCGCAACTCGGCCCATTGATCCGCCAGCCGGGTTTTAACTGGACCGCGTCAATGTGAAACGAGTTTTGTGGGGCCACTCTATTGTGGCCCCCTTTTACATTGTAATATAATAGCACCACGGTTGATTACATTTTGCGATTTGTCTCGAGGTGTGACGCAAGGGATATTCAGGTAGAATATGATCTCAGGTAATTACTGCTTTGAGTCCCTTTTGACGGGCATTTTAAGGAAATGACGATGAAGTCCTTCTTTGCTTCGGCATTGCGCCGCACAAGCCGCCTTTCGCGCCCCGCTAAATTAGGCACAACAGCGCGATCGGTTCACAAAATCATGACAGGGTTAATGCTCGCTTCACTGCCTGCGCCAATCAAATCAAAGCCGACCAACAAGCGCAAGGCAGCACTGCCCAAAGTCAGTCAACCGCTTGGCATCGTAATCAAGCAACTGCGCGATCTACAATCCTTGATACCGGTGACGGCGGTTCGCCCAAAACGACGAGTGGTTTCTCCAAGCATTCCAAAAGGAGCACAGTTTGTCAGCCGTACACATCGCTCTGCCTCAGGATCGCGCGGTTACAAGCTGTACCTCCCAGCCAGTCAACCAAAGCGGCCTCGCGGCCTGATACTGATGCTGCATGGTTGCACGCAAACGCCGGACGATTTCGCAACAGGCACGCATATGAATGCGCTCGCCGAGAAACACAGCCTTGCTGTCGCCTATCCCGCGCAAACAGCCAGCCATAATACCGCGTCCTGCTGGAACTGGTTTAAGCCAAACGACCAGCGCCGCGGTGCGGGTGAGCCCGCCCTTCTCGCATCCTTGACCCGGAAATTGATGAAAGAGTTTGGTCTTGGCCGCGACGCTGTTTTTGTGGCGGGATTGTCGGCAGGTGGGGCAATGGCTGCGACTTTGGCAGATGTCTACCCGGATATCTTTTCAGCAGCGGGCCTGCATTCCGGACTTGCCCGAGGCGCGGCCCGCGATGTGCTATCGGCGATGTCGGCGATGCGCAACGGCACAGCATCTGGCCATGTGGCACCAAGCGCTTTGTTGCCCGACGCTGCTTTGCCATCAGATCCGGTGCGGCGGATTGTTTTTCAAGGCGATGCCGACAGCACTGTTCATCCGTCCAATGCCGCAGTGATTGTTGCAGCAGCGCTTGGTGGGACCGCAGAACCTGCAAAAATCGTCAGGCGCGAGGTACGCGGACGCAGTTACAGCCGCAGTGAATTTACCGCAGCCGATGGCGCTGTCATGTTAGAGTTGTGGATGATTGAAGGTGCCGGTCATGCATGGTCAGGCGGCCGTGTGGCGGGATCTTATACCGACGCAAAAGGCCCTGATGCCTCTGCGCAAATGATCCGGTTCTTTCTGGCGAAGCAATCCGCGCAAGTTAGAAGCGTGACTCTGTAGAATTTACCCGGCCATTTTCGCTTCCTCACTGGCTGCGGCGCCGGCGATGCCCACGTTTTCGGCGATCGCAGTTGTAAATCCAAAGCCACTGCGTGGCTCGGTCCTGAGCCTGTTTGATGATTTAATGGTGTATTGGTCCAGCCGTCGCAGAGTTAGCTTGTCACCTTCCATAGAGAGCTTGATCAACCCAAGCCGGACGCCCTACCGTGCACAAACCTTTTGCAAGTCAGAGAGATGAAGCACTGGCCAGAAATCCCAAGGACGGTACACTTGGGCCGATGATGGGTCGATAGCCGGACCGGATGGATACACGATGGATGTCAAAACGAACGGCGATGTTTCCTTCTGGTTTGCAGATATGGGCGGCCTGCCCGGCTATCGCGCGCCCTTGGCTGGCAACATTGACGTGGACGTCTGCATCGTGGGCGCGGGTTTCACCGGCCTTTGGACAGCCTACTACCTCAAACAAGCCAATCCCGATGTGTCGATCGCCATAATCGAGAAGGAGTTTGCAGGTTATGGCGCTTCGGGTCGCAACGGCGGATGGTGTTCTGGCGGGTTTTCCTGGAGCCGCTCTAAATACCTGACCACCGGAACCCGCGCTGGCGTCATCGATTTTGAACGCCAGTTGCGCGGGACGGTAGAAGAGGTGATCCGCGTCTGCGCTGCCGAAGGCATAGATGCCAACATCCGTCGCACCGATTGTTTGACCTTCGCCTGCACACCGGCCCAGATGCAGCGGCTGCGCGCCGAACAGGCAGATGACATGGCTTGGGATGTGCCTGCCGAGCGCAGCCATCTGATCGACGCGTCCGAGGCAGCCGCACGCATCCGCGTAAAGGATGTAAAAGGCGCTTTGGTCACCGGCGGGGTGGCGCGGGTCCAGCCTGCAAAACTGGTGCGCGGTCTGGCTGAGGTCGTGACGCGCAAGGGCGTGGCAATTTATGAACAGACCACCGTGACGGGCATCGCCATGGGTCGCGTCACCACCAACCGTGGCACCGTCACCGCGCACCGCATCGTGCGCGCGACCGAAGGCTTCACCCATGGCATTCCGGGCAATGAGCGCGAATGGATCCCGCTGAACAGCGCCATCGTCGTCACCGAACCTGTTCCGATCGCGCTGTGGGACGAACTCGGATGGTCCGATTATGAGGTGTTTGGCGACGCCTCTCATGCCTATTGCTACGCACAACGCACGCAAGACAACCGCATTGCAATGGGGGGGCGCGGGGTGCCATATCGGTTCGGGTCAAAAACCGATATGAATGGCGAAACCCAGGCCGAAACCGTCGAAAAGCTGAAAGGCATCCTTTACCGGATGCTGCCACAGACGCGCAGTCTTAAGCTGGATCATGCCTGGTGCGGTGTGCTGGGCGTTCCACGCGACTGGTGCACAACTGCGGGACTAGATCCGCAAACGGGCATTGCCTGGGCGGGGGGCTACGTAGGACTTGGGGTTTCCACCTCAAACTTCGCGGGTCAGACCCTCGCCGATCTGGTGCTGGACAAACAGACCGAGCGCACAACCTTGCCATGGGTCAACCGCAAGCCGCGCAAATGGGAGGTCGAACCGTTCCGCTGGCTTGGCATTCACGGAATGTATTGGCTCTACAATCTCGCTGACAGAAGAGAGACAGCCAGCAGCGGCCAGTACACGTCCCAGCTGGCGAACCTTGCTAATCGCATCACCGGGCGCTGACCACGGAGTTCAAGTTTCCGCGTAACCTAGCTCAGGCTTCCAGCTCGGCATCCCAGTAAAGATAGTCCATCCAACTGCCGTGCAGGTGGTTTGGCGGAAACTTGCGCCCGTGGGCCTGCATTTCCTCGGCCGTGGGCTGGCGTGGCGCATGGGCCAGATGCAGGCCGGACTGGCGCAGGGTTTTTGACCCCTTGTGCAGATTGCACGGGCTGCACGCCGCCACCACGTTTTCCCAACTGGTAATCCCACCCCGCGACCGGGGCACCACATGGTCAAAAGTCAGATCGCCCCGAGCGTTGCAATACTGGCAGCAAAACCCGTCCCGCAAGAAAAGATTAAAGCGCGTGAAGGCCACGCGCTTTTGGGGTTTCACATAGTCTTTCAACACCACGACCGAGGGTATCCGAAACTCTTGCCTCTGGCTTCGCACCACATGGTCGTATTCGGCCACAATCTGCACCCGGTCCAGAAACGCCGCTTTGATGGCCTCTTGCCAGGGCCACAGCGATAGCGGGTAATAGCTGAGCGGGCGGTAATCCGCATTCAGAACCAGCGCGGGAAATTGCTTCAACGCCGCCGGGTCGCGTACAAAGTGAGTTCGAAAATCGCCGTCCATTCCGTCAAGCACCATTCGTTGTTCGTTCGGGCCGTGTCGGTCTCGCGGGGCCAATTCAGGCAGCACCGGGTCGAAGCAAACTATATCTGGCGTTTGCGGCCTGACAAGCCCCCCAAGCCCTGTGTCACAGATCAAACCTTGTCTGAGCCGTTAAGTCGCACAGCAAAGTGACAGCGCCATGACGCCCGCCCCCACTTTGGTCCAATGTTCCGGGCACCGCCCGCCGCCTATCGTGCCTCTATGCGCGTGTTGTTGGCCCTTCTGTGGTTCCTGATTGCGGCCCCCGTGCTGGCCGATGCCTTGCCGCGTGAGGCGATAGAGCCGTTCATTGCACCGCCGATGGCCTTGGGTGAAGCGCTGAATGACCAAGGCCTTTATTCCCTGCGAAATTCCGGCGGGGCGGACGCCGGTTATGTGTTTGAAACTGCCCCTATGGCCCCCCTGCCCGGCTTTTCGGGCGCACCGATCAACCTATTGGTTTTGTTGGATTTACAGGGCAGTTTTATCGACGTGAAACTGATATCGCACAACGAGCCGATCTTTGTGTCGGGTCTGGGCGAGGCCCCGTTTCTTAAGTTTCTGGAACAATACCGAGGCCATTCGATCAATGAACCATTGGTGGTCGGCACCCCTTATGGCGACGGGGCGGCAGGGTCTGATCTGGTCTATCTGGACGGTGTCACCAAGGCCACGGCGTCGGTGCGGATCGCTCATGAATCGCTGCTGGCGGCCACTTTGCAAGTGGCCCGAGAGAAAATGCAGGGCGTGCAGACTGCCCCTCCCGCCCGGCCCAACCCTGACGTGGTTGAGACGCTGACATGGGATGATCTTGTCACGCAAGGCATCGCCCGCAACCTGCGGGTCACAAACGCGCAGGTGGATGCAGCCTTTGCGGGTACGATCTGGGCGACCGATGACGCAGAAGCTTTGTCAGATCCGACGGGCCTGTATCTAGACCTCTGGGCGGTGGACATCGGCCCACCTTCGATTGCCCGCGCAGTGCTAACGGATGAGGCGATGAAAGACCTGACAAGGTTTCTGACTGTCTCACCGGAACAAGAACCCATTCTGGTTATTGATACGGCCCGCCACGGCCTTGTATCACCCGATTTCGTGCGCAACACCGCCCCCGACCGTCTGGCCGCCACCCAAGGCGGATTGCCCGTGGCTTTGCGCGATGCGGACCTGATCTTTGAGACGCTGCCAGACGTTCCGCAGGGCACTGCAATGATCCTGCGTACCGACCGCCGTTTGGGTTTTGACCCCGCCGCCGACTGGGACCTGCTGGCCCAAGCCGCCCGCGCCCATGGCCAGTTTCAGCCCGAGGTCGGTTCTGCCCATTTCACCCTGACCCATACCACGCCCGAGCGGTTTTACCTGCGCGCCGCTCGGGCGGTTAAACTGGCCCCATGGGTCGAGGCGCTGCTCAATCGGAAGCTCGACCTGATCGTACTTGGCGTGGGATTGGTGGCCTTGCTTATGCTGCTTGGGCCGGGGCAAGACCGGCTTGCGGGGCATCGGTGGTTTACGGCCATCCGGCTTGGCATCTTGACAGGTGTCACCGTGTTCATTGGTTGGTGGGGCCAAGGCCAGTTATCCATTGTCACCCCCTTGGCGGTGCTGCGCACGGGCCTGGAGGGCGGAAGTTTCGGATTTTTGCTCTATGATCCCTTTTCGCTGCTGATCTGGGCCGCGACGATTATCGGCTTTGTTCTTTGGGGCCGAGGTCTGTTCTGCGGCTGGCTTTGCCCGTTCGGCGCGCTCCAGGAATTCGCGCATCATCTGGGGCGTCTGTTGCGGCTGCCCAAGGTCGAAGTTTCGACCTTGTGGGACAGTCGCCTGAAGTTGGTGAAATACGTCCTGCTTGCAGGCATGATTTCCACCGTATTCCTCGCACCCGACAGAGTGGACAAGGTAGCCGAGATTGAACCCTTCAAGACTGCGATCACCACCTTCTTCATTCGCGAATGGTACTTTGTGGCCTACGCGGCGGGCTGGCTGGTGCTGGGAATGTTTACCTTCAAGGGCTTTTGCCGCTATGTCTGCCCACTTGGTGCCTTGATGGCAATTGGTGGGCTGTTCCGAAGCCGTGACTGGATCGCACGGCGGGTGGAATGTGGTTCGCCCTGCCAGCTCTGTCGCGTGAAGTGCAGCTATGGGGCCATCAAACCTACGGGGCAGATCGTCTATTCCGAATGTTTTCAGTGCCTTGACTGCGTTGCTATCCACAATGACGAGGCAAAATGCGTGCCCTTGATCCTCGCCGCCCGGGGACGCACCTTGAAGGTGGCCGCATGAAGATTTCCCGCCGCCGTTTCCTGACCATCCTCGCCGCCAGCGCGTTGCTGCCGACTGCGGCCCCGGCGATGCAATGGCAGGGCCAAGCTTTGGGGGCCGATTGCAATATCACGCTGTCTGGCCCTGCCCATCGGGCAGAGGCGGCACTTGCCGCCTTGCCTGCGCTTTTGCGCAAAATTGAAGCCGAGTTTTCGCTATACGATCCGGGCTCTGCCCTTTGCCGCTTGAACGCGGCCGGCTCTCTGCCCGATGCCTCCCCTGCTTTCCACGCCGTGATCGCGCTGTCCGATCAGATCAACCGCGCCACCGACGGGGCCTTTGATCCTACCGTGCAGCCGCTGTGGCAGTCACATTCGACCGGACAAACTGTCCACGTGCCCATTGGCTGGCATCACCTGACGCTTGACCCACTGACCCTGAAACCCGGCATGGCGCTGACGTTGAACGGCATCGCTCAAGGCTTTGCAACTGACGCCGTCCAGGCCCTGCTGGCGTCCCACGGGTTTTCCCATGCTCTGATCAATATCGGCGAATATGCTGCCATCGGGGGGCCGTTTCGCATTGGGATCAATGATCCGCAGTTCGGCCAGCTTGCCCAGAAAACCCTGACCAACCGCGCCATCGCCTCCTCTGCCCCGCGCGCCACGCTGATCGCAGGTCACCCGCACATTCAACACCCGCGTGGGCGGCCCGCCCTATGGTCCACCGTGACCGTAGAGGCCGACAACGCCGCCATGGCTGACGCGCTGTCCACCGCCCTAGTATTTCAGGGCGCGGAGTTCATCCGCGCCCTGACGATTCCCGGTCTTCACGCCGTCAGCGTGGTTACACCGTCGGGTGATTACTCGACACTTCGCTAGGTTTGGTTTTCCAAAGAGACACCAAAACTCCGGCGGTCAGAATGGCGAACGTAATGCCCAGTGACCAGCTTGCCGGGAACTTTTCCCAACCCATTGCCTCGGCTACGAACACCTTGGACCCGATAAATACCAGCAGCAAAGCCAACGCATATTTCAGATAGTGGAACCGGTGCAGCACGGCCGCCAAAGCGAAATACAAGGCGCGCAGACCAAGAATGGCGAAGATGTTCGAGGTGTAGACGATGTAGGGGTCGGTGGTGATGGCAAACACGGCGGGCACGGAATCGACCGCGAACACCAGATCGGCGATCTCGATCAGCACCAGCGCCAGAAACAGCGGCGTCATCCAGGTGGCCAGCTTACCGGTGGCAGGATCGGCCTGTTTGACGAAGAAGTTGTTGCCATGCAGGCTTTCCGTCACCCGGAACCGCTTGCGCATGAAACGCAGTACCGGGTTTGTGGTCAGGTCCATTTCCTTTTCATCCGTCACCAGCATTTTCAGGCCAGTGAAGATCAGGAAAGCCGCAAAGATATACAGCACCCAGCTATACTGTGCGACCAGCGTGGCCCCCACGCCAATCATAATGCCGCGCAGTACGATCACGCCCAGAATGCCCCAGAACAGCACACGGTGCTGATATTGGCGCGGAATGGCAAAGAAGGAAAAGATCAGCGCAATGACAAACACGTTGTCCAGGGCGAGCGTCTTTTCCACAACGAAGGCCGTCATGTATTCGGCAGCGGCCTGTGACCCGAGCTGGTACCAGACGAACCCGCCAAAGGTGACGCCAAGGGTGATGTAAAGGGCTGACAGCTTAAGGCTTTGTGCCACTCCGATTTCAGAGTTGCCCTTGTTCAAAACGCCAAGGTCAAAGGCCAGCAGGGTCAGAACGACCGTGATGAAGGTAAACCACAGCCATAGCGGGGTTCCCAGAAACAGGGTGTAGAGCAGAATATCCATTGCGTCCTCTCGCGTTATGAGAAGCGCACACGACAGCCGCCCGAATTGGGAAAGTCAAACCGGGCTTGCATCGAGTACGCTCGATGCGGTCCGACATCACGACAACATATCGTCAGAGGGGCCCGGTCCGCTAAGCGCATATGGGTGGCCCCCAAGCCTGTTCAACCCCTCGTCCCGAAAAACGAAGCAGGGCGGCACATTTAAGCACCGCCCCGTATTGCATGCCGACCCTGTGGTTCAGGCAGATGCCTCTACTGCGCGGCGGGTCAATACCTTGACCAGATTGGCGCGGTATTCCGGCGTGCCGTGCAGATCGCTGATCATGCCATCAGACGACACGTTCAGGCCGGAAATCGCACTCGCCGAGAAATCAGCAGACAGCGCGCGTTCAGCCTCGGTCCAACGGAACACCCCATCATTCGACGCGCCCGTCACCGCCACCCGCACGCCGCCCGCATATTTTGCGACGAACACACCTGTTAAGGCAAAGCGACTGGCAGGCTGGATGAACTTGAGGTACGCCGCCTTTTGCGGCACCGGGAAGATCACACTTGTGATGATCTCACCATCTTCCAAGGCGGTGGTGAACATGCCTTGGAAATAGTCATCGGCCGCGATCTTGCGTTTGTTTGTCACAACCGTGGCGCCCGATGCCAGTACCGCCGACGGATAGCAGGCTGCAGGGTCGTTGTTGGCGACCGATCCGCCGACCGTGCCCCGGTTGCGCACCGAAGGATCACCGATCCCGCCGGCAAGCGCCGCAAGGGCGGGGTACAGCGCCTTTGCCTCATGCGCCACAACGGCATGAAGCGTCGCCCCGCCGATGTGCAGACCGCCCTCACCCATGCAGACGCCCTGCATTTCGGCAATCGCGGTCAGTGATACCAGCACCGAAGGTTGTGCCAGCCGTTGCTTCATCGTGGGCAGCAACGTCATGCCCCCTGACAGCGCCTGCGCGCCGCCATCGGACAAGGCCACCACGGCATCGGCAATAGAGGTGGGTTTCACGAATTCGAAGTTGTGCATAGCCGTTCCTCCCTTAACCGTGGATCGCCGTCCACACCCGTGAGGGCGAGACCGGCATGTCGATGTGCTTAACGTGGGTATGTCCGCCGCGCTGCAACGCGTCGATCACCGCATTGACAAGGGCCGGGGGCGATCCGATGGCCCCCGCCTCGCCGCAACCCTTTACCCCAAGCGGGTTGTGGGTGCAGGGCGTGCTGCACGAATGATCCACCGTGTAGAACGGTACGTCGGTGGCGCGCGGCATGGCGTAGTCCATGAACGATCCGGTCAGAAGCTGGCCGTTTTCATCGTAGGTGGTGTTTTCCATCATGGCCTGCCCGATTCCTTGACCAACGCCGCCATGCACTTGCCCATCAACGATCATCGGGTTCATCACATTGCCAAAGTCATCGGCGCAGGTGAAGGATTCGACGGTCACATGGCCGGTTTCGGCATCCACCTCTACCTCACAGAAATAGGCACCTGCGGGGTAGGTAAAGTTGGCAGGGTCGTAGAAGGCAGTTTCCTCCAACCCCGGCTCCAGCGTCTCGAGCGGATAGTTGTGGGGGACATATGCCGAGAACGCGATCTCTCCGAAAGTTTTCGCCTTGTCGGTGCCGGCCACGGAAAACTTGCCATCGGCAAAGGTGATGTCGCCTTCTGCCGCTTCCAGCATGTGGGCCGCGATCTTTTTTCCCTTGGCGATGATCTTGTCCACCGCTTTGGTCATTGCCGTGCCGCAGACCGCGAGCGAACGCGACCCATACGACCCCATCCCGAACGGGATTTTCGAGGTATCGCCATGCACGATCTCGATGGAGCTTTCAGGGATGCCCAGTTGGTCCGCCACAATCTGCGCGAACACGGTTTCATGCCCCTGTCCGTGGCTGTGCGCACCGACCATCACAGAAATGTTGCCGGTGGCGTTGACCCGCACGGTCGCCGCATCGAACAGGCCAACCCGGCTGCCCAACACGCCGACAAGGTTTGACGGCGCAATCCCGCACGCCTCGATCCAGGTCGATAGACCAATGCCCCGCAGTTTGCCCTTCTTGGCAGACTCCGCCCGCCGAGACTCAAACCCGGCCACGTCGCCCAGTTCAATCGCCTTGTCCAGCGTGGCTTGATAGTTGCCGGTGTCGTACATCAGCCCCACGGGGGATTGGTAAGGGAACTGGTCTGGGGTCAAAAGGTTTTTGCGGCGCACTGCGATCGGGTCCAGACCCAGTTCGCGCGCCATCATGTCGACCACACGTTCAATCGAATAAGTGGCCTCGGGACGACCCGCACCCCGGTAGGCGTCAACGGGCGCGGTGTTGGTGAATACGGTTTTCACATTTACATAGACATGCGGCACCTTGTAGGGGCCGGACATCAGTGTGCCATGCAGGAA
>JANNNF010000034.1:0-8294 GCA_031398405.1 Rhodobacterales bacterium
GGAACGGTCGGCGCAGACAAATAAGCGCGGCACAGACCCGCGCACATGAGGATGGAACATGGCAGGCGCAGCAATCAGGCATCTGGTTCTGATGACGACAACACTGGTGGTCGCAACCTTTGCTTTGGCCGCGTGCCAGCCGGGGTCCGGGCCATTTGCCAAAAAGGCGGGCAGCGCGGAAACGGCGACCAAAGGTGATGCCAAACCTGCAACGTCGGTGCGTCTGGTGGACCGAGATGTGGAAGCGCCCGAGGTGTTTCAGGTCACCGATCAGGCGCTGTGGGACGGCAGGCCTTCACTGGGCGGCGTATGGGTGGCCTCACCCGACGCCAAAGACCCCGAACGTGTGATCATGCGTAACCCCGGCAACGGCAAGTTTGTGATCGGCGCGCTGTTCCGGCGCGAACGCGACAATCCGGGACCAACATTGCAAATCTCATCCGATGCAGCGGCCGCATTGGGCTTGCTGGCAGGCGAGCCGGGCCGCGTGAATGTCACCGCCCTGCGCCGCGATGAGGCCAATACCGACGTGGCCCCAGATGCGACCAACCCGATCCTTGATGCAGCGGAATCGGTGGAAGCGACGGCTCTGGACGGCGCACCTTTGGCCCCCTTGCCCAGCGAAACCAGCCCAGATGCCAATGCTGTTGGCAAACCCATCGGCAACGCTGCCGAAATCGCGACGGCCACGCTGGATGCCGTTGCCCCCAATCCAGGCGACAGACCTGCCGCATCGCCAAACGCTCCGCTGGTGTCGACACCTGCCCCGGCTGCCAAACCGACAGCAGCCAAGGGTGGGCTGATCCAGATTGGCATCTTCTCGGTCGAGGCGAATGCCAAACGTGCGGCGGATACGGCGACCAAGGCAGGTGTTCCCGCCGATATCCGCAAGGAAGTCGCCCAAGGCAAATCGTTCTGGAGCGTAACTGCCAAAGGCGACGCCACCACTCTGACCAAGATAAAGTCCGCGGGCTTTACAGATGCTTACGCACTCAAACGCTGACCTGACAAGCCTGCCCTCAAAAGACGGAGACGCCCATGTTCCCCCGCGCCCTTGGCCTTGTCCTGCTGGCTGTCTTGGCCGCCCTGCCCGCCCGCGCATTTGAAACGGCGGCGACGACAGCTTGGGTCTATGATCTGACGACCAAGACCGTGCTGATGGACAAGAACGCAAGCACGCCGATCCCACCGGCGTCGATGTCGAAACTGATGACCCTGAACATGCTGTTTGAGGCATTGCACGACGGGCGCTACACCAAGGACACCACCTTTGGCGTGTCGGAAAAAGCGTGGAAGATGGGCGGCTCGAAAATGTTTGTCGAACCCGCCGACCGCCCAACGGTGGATGAATTGATCCACGGTATCGTCATTAACTCGGGCAATGATGCCTGCGTGGTGGTGGCCGAAGGTTTGGAAGGCAGCGAAGAGGAATTCGCGCGCAGCATGACCTCCCGCGCGCAGGCAATCGGGCTGACCAACTCCAATTTCATCAATTCGTCTGGCTGGCCCGCCGACGGCCATCGGATGAGCGCACAGGATCTGGGCATCCTTGCGGTACGCTTGATCACCGAATTTCCCGAATACTACCCCTACTTCGCGCTTACCGATTACAGCTATAAAGACCGGGTGCCGTCCAACAGCCAGAACCGCAACCCGCTGCTGCGCATCAAGGGCGGTGACTGGCAGGCCGATGGCCTCAAGACCGGCCACACCGAAGAGGCAGGTTATGGCCTCGTCGGGTCTGCGGTCCAAAACGGCGGGCGGCGCATCGTGTTTGTGATAACCGGCCTTTCGACCGACAAAGTCCGCGCCGAGGAAGCTGAACGCATCGCCAACTGGGCCTTTCGCCAATTTACCCAGAAAACCGTTGCTAAAGCAGGCGTGCGGGTGGCCGAGGCCGATGTGTTCATGGGGTCGGTCGACACAGTGGGGCTCGTGCCCGCTGACGATATCTCACTGCTGGTGCCCGCCTTGGTGCAAGACAGCATGAGCGCGGAAGTCAGCTACAAAGGCCCGCTGACAGCCCCGATTTCAGCAGGCACCCAAGTGGCCGATCTGGTGATCAAGGTGCCGGGCCTGCCCAACCACCGCATCGGGCTGGTGACGGAAACTGACGTGGGCAAGGCCGGCTTTGTCAAACGCCTGACCACCGCCGCAGAAGCCGTATATGACCGCTATTTGGGCGCCGAGCCTGCGGCGAGCTGAATGGCGGGACGGTTTCTCAGCTTTGAAGGCATTGACGGGTCGGGCAAATCCACCCAAGCCCGCTCTCTGGCGCAGGCCCTGCGCGACCGGGGCCACATCGTCACCCTGACCCGCGAACCCGGTGGGAGTGCCGGCGCCGAAGAAATCCGCCGTCTTGTGTTGGAGGGTGACCCCGACCGATGGTCGGCGCAGACCGAGGCGCTGCTGTTCACAGCCGCTCGACGCGACCATCTGGAAAAGACCATCCAACCCGCCCTTGGGCGTGGCGAGGTGGTGATCACCGACCGTTTCGCCGACAGCACCCGCATGTATCAGGGTCTACGGTCCGGCGACCTGCGTGCCCTTGTGGACCGGCTGCATGACCTGATGATCGGGGTGGAACCTGACCTGACGATCCTGATCGACATCGACCCCGCCCTTGGTCTGTCGCGCGCTGTGGCGCGTGCCGGGCTGGAACAGCGGTTTGAGGATATGGGCCTGACCGTCCAGCAAACCATGCGCGCAGGATTTCTGGCGCTTGCCAAGGACCAGCCGCGTTTTGCAGTAATCGACGGCGCGGGCGCGCCTCATGATGTGGCAGCCACCGTGCTGGACATGGCCCTGCGCCATCTGGCACGCTGATGCCGTCAGTTTACCTTGGCGATTTTCCGGAACCCGACCGCATCGAAGCGGCCCCCCACCCGCGCGAAACCCGGCAACTGCTGGGGCATCACGCCGAACAAGCTGAGTTTCTGGCGGCTTACATTGCAGGCCGCCTGCACCACGCATGGCTGATCACCGGGCAAAAAGGCGTGGGCAAAGCAACCCTCGCGTGGCGTCTGACGCGGTTTTTGCTGGCCACCCCGGTGCCGGATGGTGGCATGTTTGACCCAGCCCCCCCCACTACCCTGACCGTACCCGATGACCACCCCGTTGCCCGGCGATTGACCGCCCTGTCGGAACCTCGCTGCTACCTTCTGCGGCGCGGGCTGAACGAGTCTGAAAAGAACCTCGCGCAAGACATTCTGGTCAAGGAAGTCCGCAAGATGAAAGAGTTCTTCGGCCTGTCCGCCGCCGATGGTGGCCGCCGCGTGGCCATCGTTGATTGCGCCGATGATCTGAACACCTCTGCCGCCAATGCCCTGCTGAAGTTGCTCGAAGAACCCCCCGCTGGCGTCACCTTCATTCTGATCGCGCACCAACCGCACCGCTTGCTGCCCACCATCCGATCGCGCTGTCGTCAGTTGCGCCTGTCGCCCCTGTCGCCGGACGATCTGTCGCAGGCCTTGTTGCGTGCGGGCGGCGACGTGCAGTCCGAAGACCAGATCGCCCTTGCCGAACTGGCAGGCGGTTCTGTGGGTGAGGCGTTTCGCCTGACCAACCTTGACGGGCTGAAGATGTACGAAAGCCTCGTGTCCCTGTTCGCCACCCTGCCCCGGATGGACCGCCCCCGCGCCCTTGCCCTTGTGGAAAAGGGCGCGGCACGCGGCGCGGAAGGCCGTTTTGATCTGCTGGTCACGCTGATCGACCTGTTTCTGGCCCGCCTCGCCCGCGCAGGCAGTCTACACCAGACCCCACCTCAGGCCGCCCCGGGCGAGGCTGACCTGTTTGCCAGGCTCGCCCCCACGCCCCACGCCGCCCGGGGCTGGGCCGATCTTGCGCAGACCCTGTCGATCCGCGCGCGCCGGGGCAAGGCGGTGAACCTTGACCCTGCCGCCCTTCTGATGGATATGTTTTTGAAAATTGACGAGACGGCGGGCACTCTCGCCCAAAGGTGATCACATGACCCCGCCGCCCGAGATTGTTGACAGCCATTGCCACCTCGACTTTCCTGATTTCAACGGGGAATTGCCCGATATTCTGGCACGCGCCCATGCCGCTGGCGTGACACGAATGGTGACAATCTGCACAAGGCTGGACGCCGAGCCAGCGGTGCGCGCGATTGCGGAAAATAACTCCTCGGTATTTTACGCTGCTGGCATCCACCCGATGCGCGTGGCCGAAGAACCGCTGATCACTCTGGCCCAGTTGGTTGCCCTGACCCACCATCCCAAGATGGTTGGCATTGGTGAGACTGGCCTTGACTACCACTACACCGCTGACAGTAAGGATATCCAGCAGGCCTCGCTGCGCATCCACATTCAGGCCGCACAGGAAACCGGCCTGCCGCTGATCATTCACGCACGCGACGCCGATGACGACATGGCTCGCATCCTGACCGAGGGCTACGACGCCAAGCCCTACACCTGTGTGATGCACTGCTTTTCCTCAGGCCCGGAACTGGCCCGCGCTGCCCTTGCGCTTGGCTTTTACCTGTCAATGTCGGGCATCGCGGCCTTCCCCAAAAGCCAAGCCTTGCGCGACATCTTTGCGGCAGCGCCCCTGAACCGTATCTTGCTGGAAACCGACAGCCCCTACCTGGCCCCGCCGCCCTACCGGGGTCGTCGCAATGAACCCGCCTACACCACCTTTACCGCGCGGGCGGGTGCTGCTGTTTTCGGCATGACTGAAGCCGCGTTTGCCGCCGCCACCACTGCCAATTTCGACCGCCTGTTCCCCAAAGCCGTGCTGGCCACCTGATGGCTACGCTGCGATTCACCATCCTTGGCTGCGGATCGTCGGGCGGCGTGCCCCGCCTTGGTGGCGACTGGGGCGAGTGTGACCCCACAAACCCGAAAAACCGCCGCCGCCGCTGTTCACTGCTGGTCGAGCGGATCACCACCGATGGCACCACCCGGGTGCTGATTGACACATCACCCGACATGCGCGACCAACTGCTTGATGCGGGTATCGGCACTTTGGACGGCGTGATCTACACCCATTCCCATGCCGACCACACCCATGGCATCGACGATCTGCGCCAGATCGTCTTCAACATCCGCCGCCGCCTGCCCGTCTGGGCCGACGCCCCGACCCGAGAGGCACTGTTGGACCGTTTCGGCTATGCCTTCGAACAACCCGAAGGCTCGCCCTACCCGCCAATCCTCGACCTGCATGACCTTGACGGCCCGGTGACAGTCGCGGGCGACGGTGGGCCCATCACCTTTACGCCGTTCACAGCCGATCACGGGTCAATGGAGGCCTTGGGCTTTCGCATCGGCCCCCTCGCCTACCTGCCCGACGCGGTGGACATCCCGCCGCAAAGCTGGTCCCTGTTGCAGGAGCTGGATTGCTGGGTCGTCGATGCCCTGCGCCGCAAACCGCACCCAACCCACGCGCATCTGGCCCTGACACTGGACTGGATCGCCCGCGCCCACCCCACCCGAGCGGTGCTGACCAACATGCACAACGACCTCGATTACGAAACCCTGTGCGCTGAATTACCCGCCCACATCACCCCGGCCCATGACGGCATGACGATCACCTACGATAACCAGCCATGAACGCCCAAGAATGAACGCGTTGATCGAGGTTATCCTGCCGGTGTTTCTGGTGATTGGATTTGGCTATGCCGCTGCCCGGGCAGGGGTTTTTTCCGACAGCGCTGCTGATGGAGTCATGCGTTTTGCTCAAAGCTTCGCCCTGCCGGTGCTGCTGTTCAAATCGGTGTCGACGCTTGATCTGTCACTCGCCTACAACCCCGGCCTGATGATCAGCTTTTACGCCGGCGCACTTGCATGCTTTGCCGCCGGCTATGTTGGCGCGCGGCTGATCTTTCACCGGCCCATAACCGATTCCATTGCCATCGGCTTTTGCTGCCTGTTTTCCAACTCTCTGTTATTGGGCGTGCCCATCACCGAACGCGCCTATGGCACTGCAGCGCTTGCGGGCAACTTTGCCATCATTTCCATCCACGCCCCGTTTTTCTATGCCGTTGGCATCACAGCGATGGAACTTGCCCGGTCCCATGGTCAGGGGCTGGCGTGGCAAACGCTGGGCCTGCAGATGGGCCGCGCGATCTTTACCCAGCCTCTGGTGATCGGGATTGTGGCGGGGTTTGCGGTTAATCTATCTGGCCTGCCGCTGCCTGTCGCGGTCATGGGTGCTGTTGATATGATGGCCCGCGCCGGCCTGCCAGCGGCGCTGTTCGCCCTTGGCGGGGTATTGATGCGCTATCGCCCCGAAGGCGACCGCGCGACGATTGCGATGGTGACGGGGGTGTCGCTGATCTTGCATCCGGGGATCACGTATCTTCTGGGCCGATATGTCTTTGATCTTGGCGACGCAGGCCTGCGGTCTGCGGTGATCACCGCCGCCATGGCCCCCGGCGTCAATGCCTACGTCTTTGCCAACATGTATGGTGTGGCCAAACGGGTGGCGGCGTCCTCGGTTCTGGTGGCCACCGCCTTGTCGGTGATCACCGTTTGGGTGTGGTTACAGATATTGCCCTGAACATTAGGCAATCCCGCGCAGCCGGTCTGACCTGCGTCGCAGCAATTCCACCGTGGCCAGCAAGCAGATAGAGATGATCACAAGGATCGTCGCAACCGCCAGAATGGCTGGCGATATCGCCTCACGAATGCCATTCCACATCTGGCGCGGGATGGTCTGTTGTTCGGGGCCCGCGATAAACAGCACCGCGACCACTTCGTCAAACGAAGTGACAAAGGCGAACAGTGCGCCTGACACGACCCCTGGCAAGATCAGCGGCATGATGACCTTGAAGAACGTGGTGCGCGGGCTGGCGCCCAGGCTGGCACTCGCTCGGATCAGCGATTGGTCAAAGCCAGACAATGTGGCCGTGACAGTGATGATCACAAAGGGAATTCCCAAGGTCGCATGGGCCATGATGATCCCCAGATGCGAGTTCGCAAGACAGCCCTTTTTCGACAAGACCGGGGCCAACATCGACCCCACCACGGTGTCGGGCGACACGCAGGTGGCCGAATAGAAAAAGAACATCCCCACCGCGATGATGATGATCGGCACAATCATCGGTGATATCAAGATCGCCATAATCAGTCTGCGATAAGGCATTTCTGGGCGCGACAGCCCCAAGGCCGCCAGCGTGCCCAACCCCGTTGCCAAAATAGTTGCCCAAAGCCCGACCCAAAGTGAGTTCTTGGCCGCCTTCACCCATGTGGCCTCGTTCCAGACCTGCGCCCACCAAGCCCCATCCCGCGGACCGTCCGGTGCCGACAGACCCAGGGTCAGCAGTGTGTCATACCAGCGCATCGAATAGCCCGACGGGTCAAACTTCAGCATCTTTTCCGTAAAAGTAAAATACGGCTCGATGTTGAACGACAGCGGAATGATCACCAAGATCGGCGCAATCAGGAACACAAAGATCGCCACGCACAGCACCTTGTAGGTGTAGTGCCAAAGACGCTCCAGCGGGGTGGCATAGGGGGGCAGAGCCATGGGCTGTTCCTTAACCGAATTTCAGACGGTCGATGCCGATCAAACGGTCATAGAGCCAGTAGAGGATGAGAACCGCCGCCAGTAACAGGGCCGCAATTGCCGCCGCCAGTGACCAGTTCGATTTATCCATGTGGAAGTCGATGAAGTTGGAAATCAGCTGCCCATCCGCGCCACCCACCAAAGCGGGCGTGATGTAATAGCCAACCGCCAGAATAAACACCAGCAGCGATCCCGCAGCAATCCCCGGCAGGGTCTGCGGCAGATAGATCCGGCGGAACGTGGTCCAGCTTGTGGCCCCCAGCGAGCGCGCGGCCCGCGCATACGACGGCGGGATCACCCGCATCACCGAATACAGCGGCAAGATCATGAACGGCAGCAGGATGTGCGTCATCACGATGATCGTGCCCGTCTGGTTGTACATCATGTCAAGCCGGTTCGCGCTGTCGATCAGCCGCATCGACACCAGCGTCTCGTTCACTACGCCCTGCCCCTGCAACAGCACGATCCAGCTTGTCGTGCGCACCAGAAGCGAGGTCCAGAACGGCAGCAGCACCAGGATCATCAGCAGGTTGGCCTTCGCCATCGGCAGCGTCGCCAGCAGATGCGCCACCGGAAAGGCCAGCAGCAGGCAGATCACGGTGATGATGCCCGACAGAACGAAGGTCTTGACGAAAAGGTACAGATAGATCCGCTGGTTCTCGGCCACCCGTTCAAGGCCGCCATCCGCGCCGCGTTTGGAATCCGTGGCGATCATATAGAAATCGGTCGTATAGGCCGAAGACGCGCCCCGCATCGCCTGCCAGACCGCC
>JANNNF010000036.1:0-7875 GCA_031398405.1 Rhodobacterales bacterium
ATCGGATTGATGATGGCGATTTTCCTTAACCAGACCGTGCGGGGCATCCGCATCTACAAATCCCTGTTCTTCTTTCCCTTCGTGATTTCCCAAGTCGTGGTCGGCCTGATGTTCGCGTGGTTTTATGCGCCGAACTTTGGTTTGCTGTATCAGTTGACTGAATTTTTGTCGGGCACCGGCATCGCCGTGCTGGCCGATGAAACCTACGTCAACTACGGCATCATCGCTGCCGGGCTGTGGCCGCAGATTGCCTATGTGATGATCCTCTATCTGACCGGCCTGAACAATGTGGCCCCTGACCAGATCGAGGCTGCGCGGCTGGACGGCGCGCGTGGCTGGAAGATGCTGTGGTACGTAATCATCCCGCAACTTCGCCCCGCCACCTTCATCGCTGTCGTTGTTACCGTGATCGGCGCGCTCAGGTCGTTCGATCTGGTGTCGATCATGACGGCGGGGGGGCCCTATGGGTCGAGCCGGGTGCTGTCCTACTACATGTATGAACAGGCACTGTCGGAATACGGCTACCGCATGGGATACGGGGCTGCCATCGCCGTGGTGCTGTTCGGCATCATGATGATTTTCATCTCGGGCTTCATCTGGAAGATGTGGCGCGACGAGACGGAGCGTTAATCCATGTTTCCCCGCCCCATCGAGCAGACCTCGCCCGCCACGCAACTGATGTACAAGGTCGCACTGCCGATTGCCCTGGTGATCTGGCTGTTGCCTTTGCTGGGGGTCGCGCTCACCTCGCTGCGCCCTGCATCCGATCTGGCGCAGGGCAATTACTTCGGGATGCCCAGCTACATCGCGTTTGAAAACTACGCTGATGTGTTCCGCAAATCCGCCATCGGGCAATATATCCTGAATTCGTTCAAGCTGACGATTCCGGTGGTGATTGGCGTAGTGGCGCTGTCCACGATGACCGGGTTTGCCCTTGGCATCTATAAATTCCGCTACAACATGGTGGTGTTCTTTGTCTTTGTCGCGGGCAATTTCGTGCCGTTCCAAATCCTGATGGTGCCGGTGCGCGACATGACGGTGAACCTTGGGCTGATCAATACGACCACGGGCCTTGGCCTGTTTCACATCGCGTTCCAGACAGGGTTTTGCACCCTGTTCATGCGCAATTTCATCAAAGCGATGCCGTTCGAGTTGGTCGAGGCCGCGCGGGTCGAAGGCATCTCTGAGATCAAGATTTTCTGGTACATCGTGGTGCCCCTGATGCGCCCAGCCATCGCTGCGCTGTCAGTGCTGGTGTTCACCTTCGTGTGGAACGAATATTTCTGGGCGACGGTGCTGACCACCTCTGCCAGCATCCAACCGGTGACCGCTGGCCTGAATTCCCTGAACGGTCAATGGATAGCGCAGTGGCATCTGGTATCGGCCGGGTCGATCATCGCGGCCTTGCCGCCCGTGCTGATGTTCTTTCTGATGCAAAAGCACTTCATTGCCGGCCTGACCCTCGGTGCGGTGAAGTAATGCAGTGGCGTATCGATACGGATGCGCAGACCCTTGCCCTGACAACGGCAGGGGGCATCCCCGAGGTCATCTATTGGGGCCCGCGCCTGTCCAAAGCCGAGGATTTGGCACAGCTTGCCGCCAGCCACCGCGACGATGTCACGGGCGGGATGATCGACGAAAATCCGTCGCTGTCATTGTGTCCCATGGCGGGACAGGCGTTTCAGGGCCAGCCCGGGATGGTGCTGTCAGCGGCGGATGGCAGGCCCTTGCTGCCGGTGTTTCGGTTTATCCGTAGTGAAGAAGCCCTTAACCATCTTTCGCTGATATCCGTGGCAGGCGGTCTGACCCTGACCCACAATATTACCGCTCATGCGACGGGCGTCCTGACCCTGCGCACCGTTTTAGACTCCACCGCGCCGATCCGCCTGCACTGGCTTGCAGCCCCTGTCCTGCCTGCCCCGCAGTCCGGCCATATGATCGACGTATCAGGCAAATGGACGCGGGAATTTCAGCTGAACCGTGTTGAATGGACTCCGGGCATCCATCTGCGCGAAGCCCGCACCGGGCGGTCCGGGCATGAACACCCGCCTTATCTGATCCTGGCCGAAGCGGGTTGCACCAATGCCCAAGGCACGGCGATGGCGCTGCACTACGCTTGGTCCGGCGGGCATCGGATGGTGGCGGAAGAACTGCCCGATGGTCGCCGCCAGATTCAATTCGGTGCGGCCTCGGGCGCAGAAACCAGCCCCGGCACACGGTTTGAGACCGCCGATCTGATCGCTGCTGTTTCCACCACCGGCCTTAACGGCATCGGGGTAACGATGCAGCGCGACACCCGCGACCGCATTGTGCAATGGCCGAATGCCAACCGGCCGCGCCCGGTGCATTACAACTGTTGGGAAGCGGTGTATTTCCGCCACGATCTGGCCGAGTTGTCCGAGATTGCGACCAAGGCCGCCGCCTTGGGGGCCGAGAGGTTCGTGCTGGATGATGGCTGGTTCGGGCGGCGCGACGATGACACCTCTAGCCTTGGTGACTGGACCATCGACCGCTGGAAATGGCCGGATGGATTGCACCCGCTGATCGCGCATGTGCATAGATTGGGGATGACCTTTGGGCTGTGGTTTGAGCCGGAAATGGTCAACCCTGATTCAGACCTGAACCGCGCCCATCCTGACTGGCGACTGGGGCCAAAGGATCAGGTCAAGGGGCGCAAGCAATGGGTGCTGGATTTGTCGCGTGCGGATGTTCGCGACAACCTGTTTGCCCAAATCTCTGATATACTGACGCAATACCCAATAGACTACATCAAGTGGGATCACAATCGCCTGCTGCCCGTAGTCGATGCCGCCCAGACCCGTGGCATTTATGACCTGCTGGACCGCCTGCGCTTGGCCCATCCGTTGGTGGAAATCGAAAGCTGTGCGTCGGGCGGGGGCCGCATCGACGCCGGGATCCTTGCGCGCACTCACAGGGTCTGGCTGTCGGACAGCAACGACGCGCTGGAACGTCTGCGGATGCAGCATGACGCCGCGTTGTTCTTGCCTGCCTGCGTGGCGGGGTCGCATGTGGGGCCCCGGCATTGCCACACCTCGGGCCGGGACTTGCCGATGGCGTTCCGGGCTTGGGTCGCGGCGCAACGGCACATGGGGTTCGAGATGGACCTGCGTGAGTTGACCAAAACCGAGGCCACAACTCTGCGCGATGTCACTGCCTGGTGGCGGAAAAACCGGGGTTGGATGCTGGCAGGAGAGATTCACCGCCTTGATGCCGCCGACCCTGCGGTGATTGCCGAAGTGCAGCTTGCCAAAAATGGCGACAGGTTCGTGTTGTTCGCGGGGCAATCCGTCACGAGCACCCAGATCTTGCCGCGCCCGCTGCGGATGACCGGCCTTGATCCCGATGCGCGCTACCGTGTCACCCTGCGCAACCCCGGCGATGCGGCCCGCCATTCGCGGGGTCCGAATGCGCTGAAGGACGGGCCGCTGACCCTGACAGGTGCTGCGCTGATGACCGCCGGTTTGCGGCTGCCTGCCGCCTGGACCGCGACGATGTGGGTGGTGGAGGGGGCGCGTGTCTGACATATCCGTCACTGGACCAAGGGCTTACAACCACATGAGGGCGCTATGACCGGGCAACAGACCGACTGGATCGCGGTGGATTGGGGCACGTCCAACCTGCGCGCGTGGCGGATGGGGCAGGGCAGTATTCTGGCCGAGGCCACATCTGACGACGGCATGGGGAAACTGTCGCGCGACGGGTTTGAACCGGCGCTGATCCGGCTGATCGGCGGTTGGCTGGGCGACGGTGTTACGACGGTTATCGCTTGCGGCATGGTCGGCAGCCGTCAGGGCTGGTTTGAGGCACCGTATCGCACTACGCCTTGCGCACCGCTGGAACAGGGCGGGTTGGTCACGGTGCCGACCGCCGACCCGCGGATCCGCGTAATGATCGCGCCCGGCCTGCGGCAGATGGCCCCCGCCGATGTGATGCGCGGCGAGGAGACACAGATTGCCGGTGCGCTGGCCCTGACCCCCGGCTTTGACGGCGTGTTGTGCCTGCCCGGCACACATACCAAATGGGCGCATGTGTCGGCGGGCGAGGTGGTCAGCTTTCAGACATTCATGACGGGCGAGATGTTTGCCCTGCTGTCCGAACAATCAGTGTTGCGGCATGGCATGGGGGGAGCAGGATGGGACGATGCAGCCTTTGACGGCGGGCTGTCGGATGCCCTGTCGCGGCCCGAACGGCTGGCGGCCTTTCTGTTTTCGCTGCGCGCCGAAGGGTTGATTGCAGGACTTGCCGCGCCTGCCGCCCGTGCCCGTTTGTCTGGCCTGCTGATCGGCTGCGAACTGGCCGCAGCCAAGCCATATTGGCTGGGCCAAGCGGTGGGAATTGTCGGGGCGGATGGCATGTCTGCCGCATATGCCCGCGCCCTGCGTACCCAAGGGGTGACGGCAGCCCTGCTGCCCGCCACCGATTGCACTCTTGCAGGCCTTGCGACACTGGCCCGCCAATGCGAGGTTTTTCTATGATACATCGCCCAATTATCGCAATCCTGCGTGGCATTTCCCCGGATGAGGCTGTGCCGGTGGCAAAGGCGCTGATCGCCGCTGGTATCACCCGCATCGAGGTGCCGCTGAACTCGCCCGAGCCCTTTGCGTCAATCGCTGCGATGGCGCAGGCATTCGGGTCTGTGGCCGAGATTGGCGCAGGCACGGTGCTGACTGTGGAGGATGTGGCAAAGGTGGCAGACGCTGGCGGGCGGTTGATCGTGTCGCCAAACTGCGACCCGGATGTGATCATTGCGACCAAGGCACGCGAGATGGCGTCTTGGCCCGGGGTGATGACGCCGACCGAATGCTTTGCGGCGCTGAAGGCTGGGGCGGATGGGCTGAAAATTTTCCCGGCCTCGCTGATCGGGGCGGACGGGGTGAAAGCCATGCGGGCGGTTTTGCCGAAGGGCTGTCAGGTTTATGCGGTGGGCGGCGCGGGGCCCGCGAATTTTGGCCAGTGGATGGCGGCGGGGATCGATGGCTTTGGCATCGGCACCGCGCTTTACACTCCCGGTCTGACGGTGACCGAGATTGCCGCCCGCGCTACGGCGATCGTAGCAGCCTATGATGGGGCGGTGAAATGATCCACGATCCTCGCCCCTGCGATCTCGGCGAAGGCGTGTTCTGGCATCCCGTTCGGCAGCAGTTGTTCTGGTTTGATATCCTGAACGGGCAGCTTATGTCTGTGACCGACCAAGGCCCGCTGGTGTGGCAATTTGATGAGATGGTGTCGGCCGCAGGCTGGATCAGCCGCGATGAACTGCTGATCGCGAGCGAGACTGCGCTGTTCCGGTTTCATCTGGAAACCGGGGCCACATCGCCCGTTTGCGCGCTGGAGGCGGATAACGCCGCCACCCGCAGCAACGATGGCAGGGCCGACCGGCAGGGTGGGTTCTGGATCGGCACTATGGGCAAGCGCGGCGGTGATGATCTGGGGGCGGGGGCGATTTATCGCTGGTACAGGGGTGAATTGCGACAGTTATTCGACGGCGTGACAATCTCCAACGCGATCTGCTTTGCCCCAGACGGGCGCACAGCCTATTTCACCGACACGGCCACGGGTGTGATTCAAAACGTAAGCCTAGATGCTCATGGGTGGCCTAGCGCCCCGCCTGCGACCTTCCTTGACGTGACCGCCGAAGGATTGCATCCCGATGGTGCGGTGATCGACGCGGACGGCAATCTGTGGAATGCCCAGTGGGGCGCAGGCCGGGTGGCGGCCTATCGGTCCGATGGCACTTTCCTGCGGGCTGTCAATTTTGACGCGCCCCACACCTCTTGCCCTGGCTTTGGCGGGGGGGATCTGACCACGCTATACTGCACCAGTGCCCTGCAAGGCATGGATGCTGCCGCCCGTGCGTCTTACCCCGATGCGGGCAAACTGTTCGCCGCCGCCAATGTTGCGCGCGGCCTTCCCGAACCACAGGTCATTCTATGAAACGTACCCTTGGCGTCTGCTATTACCCCGAACAATGGTCCGAGGATGTCTGGGCCACCGACGCCGCGCGGATGAAGGCCCTGGGCCTGACATGGGTCCGCATTGGCGAATTCGCATGGTCCCGTATGGAACCGAGGCCGGGCCAGATGGACTGGGATTGGCTCGACCGAGCCATCGAGGTACTGGGGGCTGCTGGCCTTACGGTGGTCTTGGGCACGCCGACCGCGACGCCCCCGCGCTGGATGCTGACGCGCCACCCCGACATGCTGGCGCATGACCGTGACGGGCGACCAAGGGGGTTCGGGTCGCGCCGTCACTATTGTTTTTCGCACCGCGGCTACCGCGAGGAATGTGCGCGCATCGTGGGTTTGATGGCCGAACGCTATGGCCGCAACCCTTATGTGGGCGCGTGGCAGACGGACAATGAGTATGGCTGTCACGACACTACGATCAGCTATTCTGCTGCCGCCACGGTCGCCTTCCGCGACTGGCTGGCGCAGAAATACCAGTCGCCGCAGGCGTTGAACCGGGCGTGGGGCAATGTATTCTGGTCTATGGAGTATGGCAGTTTTGACGAGATCGGCCTGCCAAACTTGACCGTAACCGAGGCTAACCCGAGCCATGTGATGGATTTCCGCCGCTTTGCCAGTGACGAGGTGGTCAGCTTCAACCGCCTGCAAACCGACATCATCCGCAAACATTCCGCCTATCCAATCGCGCATAACTACATGGGCGCGGTGACAGAGTTTGATCATTTCGGCACCGGGGCAGACTTGGACATCGCAAGCTGGGACGCGTATCCGCTTGGCTTTCTGTCCGACCGCATTCCCGCAAGCACCGACCACAAACGCCGCTTTGTGCATCAGGGCGACCCGGATTTCCAAGCCTTTCACCACGACCTCTACCGCGCAGTTGGCCGGGGCCGCTGGTGGATTATGGAACAGCAACCCGGCCCAGTGAACTGGGCACCCTATAATCCCGACCCTCTGCCCGGCATGGCTCGCCTTTGGGCATGGGAGGCCTTTGCCCACGGGGCCGAGGCGGTGTGTTATTTCCGCTGGCGTCAGGCCCCGTTTGCGCAAGAACAGATGCATGCAGGCCTGCTGCGCCCCGATTCCGTCCCGGCCCCTGCGCATGACGAGGCGGCGACTGTGGCGCAGGAATTGCGCGATATGCCCGATGTGGGCACGGCCCGCGCCGACGTGGCGCTTGTGTTTGACTATGCGTCGGACTGGGCGTGGCAAACGCAGCCGCAGGGCAAAACCTTCAGCTACTTTTGGCTCGCGTTCCACATCTACAAAGGCCTGCGACGCCTTGGCCTCAACGTCGATATTCTGCCGGCCGATTGCGCCGACCTGTCGGCCTACAAACTGGTTCTGGCCCCCGGGGTTGCCACCCTGTCAGACCCGCTGCTGGCGGCGCTGGCGACGTTCAAGGGCACTGCGATCCTTGGCCCGCGCACCAATGCCAAGACCGCCGATTTTGCCACGCCGGTGCCGCTGCCGCCCAATCTTCCGGGTCTGGACATGGTTGTCGCCCGGGTGGAAAGCCTGCCTCCCGATGTGCCGGTGCCTCTGGCCAGCGGAGGGCAGTTCATCAACTGGCGGGAAAAGCTGGAAGGCAGTGCTGCGGTGACCGAGGCCACCACAGATGGCTGGCCTGCGATGGTCAGCGTGGGGCGGATGCACTATCTGGCGGGGTGGCCCGATGACGCCGCCCTGACCCGCATCCTGCTGGCCGCAGCCGCCGCCGAGGGTGTAGAGACAGACCCGCTGCCCGAAGGCCTGCGTCGCCGCGATACCCCGACACACAGGTTTCACTTCAACTATAACCCCGTTCCGGTAGACTGGGCAGGTGTCACAATTCCGCCAGCCGGGGTGTATTGGATGGCGATCAAAGGTCGATGAGACCTTGCATCAC
>JANNNF010000053.1:0-2796 GCA_031398405.1 Rhodobacterales bacterium
CCGAACTGCAAACCGCCTGCCGCCAAGTCGAACGCATCGCCGAACTCCGACTGAAAGCCCTCCTCCCATGACCAGCTACGCAAGCCCCCGCGACGGCCTCCCTTCGCAAACCACTCTGCACACCGGGCGCGCGATTTTCACTACCGCCTATGCCGTCATCCCGCGCGGCGTGATGACCGAGATTGTCACCAGCCACCTGCCCGGTTGGACCGCCACCCGCGCCTGGATTATCGCCCGGCCCATGACCGGCTTTTCGGAAACCTTCTCTCAATACATCCTCGACATCGCCCCCGGTGGCGGATCGACTGCCCCCGAACCCGACCTAGGGGTCGAAGGGGTGCTGTTCGTCACCCACGGCTGCCCCACCCTGACCATCGGCGCGGACACGCACCAACTCGCCGCCGGCGGCTATGCCTACCTGCCGGCGGGAGCCGCATGGACCCTGCACAACGGCACGCAAGACACGGCCAAACTGCACTGGATACGCAAACTCTACGAGCCCGCCCCGGGCTACGACGCCCCCCCTGCATTCGTGACCAATGAACAGCACCACACACCAGCCTCGATGCCTGACACCATGGGGCGTTGGGCCACCACCCGCTTCATTGCACACGATGATCTGCGCCATGACATGCAGGTCAATATCGTGACCCTGCAACCCGGCGGTGTGATCCCGTTTGAGGAAACCCATGTGATGGAACACGGGCTTTATGTGCTGGAAGGCAAAGCCGTCTACAAACTCAACACAGACTGGGTTGAGGTAGAGGCCGGCGATTTCATGTGGCTGCGCGCCTTCTGCCCGCAAGCCTGCTACGCCGCAGGCCCCGGTCCCTTCCGCTATCTGCTCTACAAAGACCAGAACCGCCACGCAAACCTGCGTGGACCCTTCACTCCCCGCCCCTGACATTTTCTGTCTCTAAGTATCCCACGGGGGTCTGGGGGAGTGAAACCCCCAGTCCGCCCTCAGCACAAGGGCCAGCATGCGCAGTATAATTCCCCTCCCCCTGACCCCCCACACCTTCGCCCCCTTCGGCGATGTGCTCGATGCCACCGGGGACCACCGCCTGATCAACGAGGGCCTGTGCCAACGGCATCACGACCGGGCCCGCCTTGACTTCGGCGATGCCCGCGCTGGTATCTCCATTTTCAACGCCCAACCCCGCGCCCTGCCCTACACATTTGATCTGATCGAGCGGCACCCCGACGGCAGCCAGGCCTTTCTGCCAATGCACCAGCACCCGTTCCTGATCATCGTGGCGCTTGACCCGCAGGCAGTGCCACTGGCGTTTCTGACAAACGGCGCGCAGGGAATAAACCTGGCCCGCGGCACATGGCACGGCGTCTTGACACCGCTGGCCGCCCCCGGCGTTTTTGCAGTGGTGGATAGGATCGGCTCCACCGCCAATCTTGAGGAACACCGCTACACAGCCCCATGGACCGTCCTCGCCCGCTGACCCTTAACCGGAGTGCGCCCTAGGGGCGGCGCACAGACGGCCCGTATATAAACGCCCGAGGGAGAGGTGCCCATGACAACCCCTCCGGTAGACGCGATGATCCGCCCCGCCCAAGTTGTTCGCGCTTGGCCTGCAGCATGTGCTGATGATGTATGCGGGGGCGATCGCCGTGCCGCCGATCGTGGGACGTGCGCTGAAACTCGCCCAAGCCGATGTGGCCTTCCTGATCTCGGCGGGCGTGTTCGCCTGCGGCATCGCCACCCTGATCCAGTCGCTTGGTGCGACCCAATGGTTTGGGATCAAACTTCCCGTGATGATGGGCGTGACCTTTGCCTCCGTTGGCCCGATGGTCGCCATCGGCAACACTACCCCGGGCACTGAGGGCGCGCGCGCCATCTTTGGCGCGATCATCGCGGCGGGGGTAATCTCGATCTTCATCGCGCCGCTGATCAGCCGAATGCTGCGGTTTTTCCCGCCGGTGGTGACCGGCACCATCATCCTTGTCATCGGCGTGTCGTTGATGCGCATCGGCATCAACTGGATATTCGGCAACCCCGTTGGCCCCACAGCACCCATGATCATCGACTCCGCCCATGCAGACTGGCTGAAGGCCGTCAGCGATCTGGCGGCAACCGGAGCGCCCATCCCCGAAATGCCAGCGGGCCTAGCGCTGGCTGCCAAACAAGCCAACCCCGCCTACGCGCCGCTTGGAAACGTCGCTGTGTCAGCCATTGTGCTGCTGGCCATTCTCGCCATCGCCCGATTTGGCCGGGGATTTGTCGCAAATATCTCGGTCCTTCTAGGCATCGTAATCGGTGGCGTCGTTGCCACCTTTTTGGGCAAGATGGCCTTCGACAAGGTAGGCAAGGCCGCATGGTTCGGCCTGATCACGCCGTTCCACTTTGGTACCCCGACCTTCGATCCGTTCGGTGCCGTGAACGGGTGGTGCACAGCCACCCAGCGGCCGGCTTCATCGTCGCGCTCAAACATCGGAAAGTCGACCACCCAAAGCGGCTCCCAGTCGCCCTTGCACAGCCCACGCGCCTTGCCGAATTCGCTGTGGCCGACTTTCACGCGCAACGCGCCGATGGCGTCGTTGACGACCTTGGCCTTGTCGGCGCCGAAAAAGATCAGGTCGCCATTGGCGGCGCCCGTGCGGGCCAGCACCTCGGCGATAGCGCGGTCGTGCAGGTTCTTGACGATGGGGCTTTGCAAGCCCGAGCGACGGTCGGGGCCGGCCGCTGCGTCATTGACCTTGATCCACGCCAAGCCCTTGGCGCCGTAGATCTTGACGAACTCGGTGTAGCCGTCGATTTCGCCGCGGCTCATCTCGGCGCCGCCC
>JANNNF010000075.1:0-1926 GCA_031398405.1 Rhodobacterales bacterium
CAGGTTGCCGTAATCTTTCGATTCAGCAAACCAGCGGCTGTCCCAGGTGCGGTTGACCTGAAGACGCATCCCGATAGGGTTGACCTTCTGACCCATTATGCAGACTCCCCGACTTGACGCACGATGATCGTCAGCTCGCTGAACGGTTTCATGATTTTACCGAAACGGCCACGAGCACGCGGACGGCCGCGCTTCATCACCAGGTTTTTGCCAACCCAGGACTCGGCAACGATCAGGCTGTCCACGTCCAGGTTGTGGTTGTTTTCCGCATTGGCGATTGCCGACTGCAGGCACTTTTTCACGTCGCCCGCGATGCGGCGCTTGGAGAAAGTCAGGTCGGCCAAAGCCTTCTCGACCTTCTTGCCGCGGATCAGACCGGCGACGAGATTCAGTTTCTGCGGCGAGGTGCGAAGCATGCGGGCAATCGCCATCGCTTCGTTGTCCGCCACGCGACGGGGGTTCTTTTCCGTGCTCATGGCTTATTTCCTCTTGGCTTTTTTGTCGGCCGCATGGCCGTAATAGGTGCGGGTCGGGGAATATTCACCGAACTTCTGCCCGATCATTTCCTCGGTCACATTCACCGGGATGTGCTTTTTGCCGTTATAAACAGCAAAGGTCAGCCCAACGAACTGCGGCAGGATAGTGGACCGACGCGACCAGATCTTGATCACTTCGCTCTTGCCCGAAGCCTTCGATGCTTCTGCCTTTTTCAAGACATAACCATCGACGAACGGGCCTTTCCAAATGGAACGTGCCATGGATTAGCGCCCTTTCTTCTTGGCGTGACGCGAGCGGACAATGAGGCTGTCCGATGCTTTGGCTTTACGGGTCTTGTTACCCTTGGTCCCTTTACCCCACGGGGTAACCGGGTGACGACCACCCGAGGTCCGACCTTCACCACCACCATGTGGGTGATCGATCGGGTTCATGGCAACACCGCGCACTGTCGGGCGCACGCCCTTGTGGCGCATACGACCGGCTTTACCGAAGTTCTGGTTGGAGTTGTCGGGGTTCGACACGGCACCGATGGTGGCCATGCATTCCTGACGGACCATCCGCAATTCACCCGACGACAGGCGGATCTGCGCATAGCCACCGTCACGGCCAACGAACTGGGCATAAGTGCCGGCCGCGCGTGCAATCTGCCCGCCCTTGCCTGCCTTCATTTCCACGTTGTGAACGATGGTACCGATCGGCATGCCCGAGAATGGCATCGCGTTGCCCGGCTTTACGTCGGTCTTTGCGCCCGAAATCACGCTGTCGCCGACGGCGAGGCGCTGAGGTGCAAGGATGTAGGCCATTTCACCATCCGAATACCGCACAAGTGCGATAAAGGCGGTACGGTTCGGGTCATACTCGATCCGCTCAACGACCGCCGGGATGTCATGCTTGATGCGCTTGAAGTCCACAATCCGGTAAAGACGCTTGGCGCCCCCACCCTTGTGCCACATCGTGATACGTCCGGTGTTGTTCCGTCCACCCGTCTTGTGCAAACCCTCAGTAAGGGCTTTGACCGGGCGGCCTTTCCACAGTTCCGAACGGTCGATCAGAACCAACCCTCGTTGGCCAGGCGTCGTCGGTTTGTACGACTTGAGTGCCATGCTCTCTGTCTTCCGCTATGTCAGGGTCACCATTGTGCAACCCGAGGTTATAGGGCGCCGAAGCTCCCCGGTAATACCCACGGTTGGCCCCTGCGCTTCGCAAAAAATCCACGGCCCCGGAAAACCGGGGCCGCCAGATTCGGGGTTTAGTATCAGAGGCCCGTAGAGACGTCGATGGTGTTTCCAGCCTCGAGCATCACATAGGCCTTTTTCTTGTCCGAACGCTCGCCCGGACGACCCTTGAATTTCTTCGCTTTGCCTTTGGTGATGGTGGTGTTGACCGCCTTCACCTTGACACCAAAGATCGCCTCGACGGCTTCTTTGA
>JANNNF010000105.1:0-4949 GCA_031398405.1 Rhodobacterales bacterium
CGGCGGCAAAAATCGGGAAATACATGGCAAAGTCCGGCCAGCCACTGTCGGCCCAGCCAAACGACGTCGCCAACGCCCCCATATCAGACCGGTCCGCAGGCATCGCCACCACCTGTGCCGGGGTCAGCATTTCAAACACCAGGGCTGTTGGCGCAATCGCGTCAACAGCCTGCGCCTGATTGGCGTGATGAATGGGGTTATCGTGAATCTCGCCCAATATCACCACATCGGCGGCGGGCAAATCCGAAAGATCAGCCCCGACAATCGGCCCCGCGAACACCGGGGCCGCGCAGAGCGTCAGTAAGACAGCACAGACTTTCATACCAGAAAGTGATGGACTTCCCGCGACTGGCCTTCAAGGCTTTTGCGCATCTTGGCGAAGGCTGCGGCCTCCAACTGACGAACGCGTTCCTTCGACAGGCCCAACTCTTCACCCAAAGATTCCAGAGTCCGCGGTTCTTCCAGAAGTTTGCGCTGCGCGACGATAAACCGCTCCCGCTGATTCAGCGCTTGCATCGCGCGCACCAGCCACGTCCGCAGATGGGCCGCGTCATGCGCGCCTTCCACTACCTCGGCGGCCTGAATTCCGTCATCTTCCAGCGCGTCTATCCATTCGCGCCCCTCGTCCTCGGCGCTTTGGGTTGCGTTCAGGGAATAGTCCGACCCCGACAACCGCCCTTCCATCATCTCGACATCGGCCAGCGACACGCCCACTTCGGTCGCCACCCGCTGACGCAACTGAAACTGATCCAGCACTTCGCCCTCTGCCGCTGCCTCACGCTCCAGCTTGGCCTGAACGCGGCGCAGGTTGAAGAACAGGGCCTTCTGGCTGCTGGTAGACCCCGTGCGCACCATCGACCAGTTACGCATCACATAATCCTGAATCGACGCCTTGATCCACCAGACGGCATAGGTCGAGAACCGCACACCGCGATCCGGATCAAATTTGTCCGCCGCCTTCATCAGGCCAAGCGACGCCTCTTGGATAAGGTCATTCATCGGCGCGCCGTAGCGACGAAACTTCGCTGCCATCGAAATCGCTAGCCTCATGTAGGCGGTGATCAGGCGGTGCAGGGCCTCTTCGTCACGCTCATCGCGCCACGCATAGGCCAGACGCCGTTCCGTCTCGGCATCCAGCAATTCCGCCTTCATCGCTTGGCGCGACATGGTTTGGTCGCTATATCCTTCGTGAGCCATCTTGAAACCCCCAGTTAGACATATGTTGTCCGGCGTTCAGTTGCCGCTATTACACCATTCTACGAGGCCTCGCCGTGACCGGATCACTTATTCCCACCACAATTTCACTACCGCAGCTAAGCCTTGTGGTGGGCGGCGCAAAATCGGGCAAATCTTCGCTGGCCGAACGGTTGATCACTGGCTCCGCGCGCCCCCGCACCTACATCGCCACGGCACAGGCTTGGGATGATGAAATGCGCCAGAAGATCGCCGACCACCGCCACAGTCGCGGGCCTGACTGGACCACAGTTGAAGCCCCGCTTGACTTGGCTGCCGCCTTGGACGCGATGCCCGACACCCACGCTGTGCTGGTGGATTGCGCCACCCTGTGGCTGACCAACCACCTGCTGGCGGACCATGATCTGGTGGCAGAAAGTGCGTCCCTGCGGCTGGCATTGTCACGCTGCAAGGCCCGGGTGGTGGTGGTGTCAAACGAGGTGGGCTGGGGCATCGTGCCCGACAACGCCCTTGCCCGCAGGTTCCGCGATGCCCAAGGGCGGCTCAATCAGTATCTGGCAGGACAGGCGGACCTGGTGCTGGGTGTGATGGCAGGGCTGCCGATGGTTTTGAAAGGCACGCTGTGACCCGCCTGTGGTGGGTTCGCCACGGCCCGACCCATACCAAGGCCTTCGCAGGCTGGCGCGACATTCCCGCCGACCTGTCCGATACCGCCGCCCTTGCTCGTCTGAACGCGCATTTGCCCGCAGATGCGGTGGTGGTATCGTCAGACCTGATCCGCGCGACCGCCACCGCCGACGCCCTCTGTGACACCCGCCCGCGCCTGCCCCACGACCCCGGGTTGCGAGAGTTTCACTTTGGCGATTGGGATGGCCTGACCTTTGCCGAGGTTTCTGCGCAATGGCCCGACCTCAGCCGCCAGTATTGGGAAGACCCCGGCCACATCGCCCCCCCAAATGGTGAAAGCTGGCATCAGTCCGCAACCCGCGTCAGCCAAGCTGCCGACCAGCTGCTTGCCCTGCGCCACGCCGATATCATTGTCGTGGCCCATTTCGGCGCGATCCTCACCCAATATCAACGCGCAGCAGGTCTAACCCCCTATCAGGCTTTGGCCCAAACCATCGACAACCTGTCCGTCACCTGCCTGTGCCATGACAATGGCCAGTGGAGTGTGTCCCAAGTCAATCACATTTCGTGATGGACCTGCCCACAAATCACCGCTTTTCGGAATACCCCACGCCGTGCAACGTGGCCGTAGATAAATGGGAGACGTGAAATGACCTATGACCTCGTGATCGGCGACCGCGCCTATTCCAGTTGGTCCCTGCGTGGCTGGCTGCTGTTTGATGCCTTCGGGATACCCGTCAAAACCCACGCGGCGCGGCTTTACACCGAAGAACTGGCCATGGTTCTGAAGGACTATTTCCCCGGCAAAACCGCCCCCACCATGCGCACCCCTGATGGCGTGGTGGTGCCTGAAACCATCGCAATCGCCGAAGAACTCGCCAGTCGCCACCCCGAGGCGGGCCTTTGGCCTGATGATGCAAAGGCGCGCGCGGTGGCCCGTGTGCTGGTCGCTGAAATGCACGCAGGCTTTGGCGCACTACGCGCCCATTGCCCGATGAACCTGCGCGTCAGCTATACCGACTGCGCGCCCCCTCCTGAAGTGTTGGCCGATCTGGCCCGGCTCGAAACCCTTTGGGCGTGGGCGCGTGAGGCGACTGCGGCCAAAGGCCCGTGGCTCTGCGGCTCCTACTCGGCCGCTGACGCCTTCTTCGCTCCGGTTGCAGCCCGCATCGCTGGCTACAACCTGCCTGTCGGGCCTGCGGCGATGGCCTATGTCAACGCGCACCTGGCGCATCCGTCGTTCCGGCAATGGCGGGCCATGGGCATGGTCGATGGCGCGGATCAGCCATTTTACCGCCGCGATTACGGCCGCCGCGCTTGGCCCGGCCCGGTGCCTCTGACCGCCCGCGCGGTAGGGGGAACGGATACCGAGAATGCCGCCTGCCCCTATTCCGGCAAACCCGTCACCCATGCTCTCGAAATTGCCGGCCGTCGTTTTGGCTTTTGCAACCCGTTTTGCCGCGACAAAACCGTGGCCGATGCCGAGGCTTGGCCAAAGTTCGTCGCCATTTACCACTCGTAAACCATTCCCCCCTATCCGTTAACCAAAGTAAAGACGGATGGGGATATGGTCGCACGGGCGTATACGGTGGCGTTTGAAGGGGTAGAGGCCCGGCTGGTTGAGGTGCAATGCGCCGTGGCCGCCGGCATGCCGTCTTTCACGCTGGTGGGCTTGCCAGACAAGGCGGTGTCCGAGGCTAAGGAACGCGTCCGCGCAGCGCTCGCCTCAATGTCCATCGCGCTGCCCACCAAGCGGATCACGGTTAACCTGTCACCCGCCGATCTGCCCAAGGAAGGCAGCCACTTCGACCTGCCAATTGCGCTTGCCCTGCTGGCGGCACTGGACATCGTTCCGAAGGACGAGGTCGAACGCACCGTTGCCCTTGGTGAATTATCCCTTGATGGTCGCTTGATGCCGGTGATCGGGGCTTTGCCCGCCGCGATGGCCGCAGCGGTCGAAGATCGCAGCCTGCTGTGCCCAAAGGCGTGTGGTGCCGAGGCCGCTTGGGTCGGCGCGACCCAAGTGCTGGCGGCAGCAACGCTGGCGGAAGTGGTGCGCCATTACACCGGCCAAGCCCCCATCACTCCGGCCGAAGCAGGCGAGGTTCTCCTGCCCCAGGGCGCACGCGATCTGCGCGAGGTAAAGGGCCAGGAACGTGCCAAACGCGCGCTGGAAATCGCCGCCGCCGGGCGGCACCACCTGCTGATGATCGGCAGTCCGGGGTCGGGCAAATCCATGCTGGCGGCGCGGTTGCCAGGAATATTGCCGCCACTGTCCGCGGCCGAGGCACTGGAAACCTCGATGGTCCACTCGCTGGCAGGGTTGCTCAGCGAAGGCGGCATCTCCCGCGCGCGCCCATTCCGCGAACCACACCATACGGCGTCGATGGCTGCCATTGTGGGCGGTGGCAAAGGCGCGAAGCCCGGCGAGGTCAGCCTGGCCCATAACGGCGTATTGTTCATGGACGAGTTTCCCGAGTTTCCCCGCACCGTCCTGGAGACGCTGCGCCAGCCTATTGAAACGGGGGAAATCATGGTCGCCCGTGCCAATGCCCATATCCGCTATCCCTGCCGCTTCTTGCTGGTCGCCGCCGCCAACCCCTGCAAATGCGGCTACATGACCGACCCTGCGCGGTCCTGCACCAAGGCCCCCTTGTGCGGCGAAGACTATCTGGGCCGTATCTCTGGCCCGCTGATGGACCGCTTCGATCTGCGCGTCGAAGTGCCGCCGGTGGCCTATACAGACCTAGACCTACCTGCCACGGGTGACACTTCCGCCACTGTCGCTGCCCGGGTAAGTGCTGCACGCGCGGTGCAAACGGCCCGGTTTGTCGGGGCCACGGGGGTTAGGGTCAACGCCGACATGGAAGGCAAACTGCTGGAGGAAGTCGCAAGCCCCGACACCGAAAGCCGCGCCCTACTGGCCCGCGTGGCCGATCGATTTGGCCTGACAGCGCGCGGCTATCACCGGGTGCTGCGGGTGGCGCGTACCATTGCCGATCTGGACGGCGGAACCGCGGTGCGCCTGCCCCATGTTGCCGAAGCGGTCAGCTATCGCCTCGCCGTGGGCACCAAATCCTGAGCAAGGGGCGGGTTTTTTGCCAAAGGGGAAAAAAAGCCCCCGCCCC
>JANNNF010000107.1:0-3148 GCA_031398405.1 Rhodobacterales bacterium
ATCCGCGGCATTGGCCACCGACAGATCACCGCCAAAATCCTTCATGATGTTATAGGAAATCGACAACCCCAGCCCCAGCCCTGACCCCACCCGCTTGGTGGTGAAGAACGGATCGAAAATCCGGTCGGCAATTGCCGGGGCCACCCCCGGCCCATGGTCACGCACCCGCAACAGCACGCGCCCGCCAGAGACTTGCGCCGAAACTTCGATCCGCCGATCGACCGCATCCTCAACCGCATCCGCCGCGTTCGACAAAAGGTTCACCAGCACCTGCTGCAGCCGCACCGGCCCCGCCCGCACCAAGGGCAAATCGTCTGGCAAATCGACCGAAACGACAACCCTTTGCAACCGCGACGCCGCAATCCCAAGCGCCTCCTCCACCGCTGGCCCGACCGCCAAATCCTGCAACGGCGCATCCGGTTTGCGCGCCACGTTGCGCAAATGACGCGCAATCGCGGCCATCCGGTCAATCAGCGCCAGGATCTGCCCGACATTCTCCTTGGCCCGCGCCGCATCGCCCCGGTCGATCAGAATCGCCGCCGAATCTGCATAATTACGGGCGGCAGCAAGGGGCTGGTTGATCTCATGGCTTAGTGCCGCAGACATCTGGCCAAGCGCGGCCAACTTGCCTGCCTGCACCAGATCGGCCTGTGTGCGGCGCAATTCGGCCTCTGCGGCACGGCGTTCTGTCACTTCCGCCTCGACCAGTACATTGGCGCGCGCAAGGTCCGCTGTTCGCGCCGCGACTCTTCGTTCCAGTTCCGCCTTGGCCTGTTCCTGCAGGAAGATGCGTTCCGCCAACCGCAGCCGGCGCTGCCACACCAGCACGGTAACTGCCACCGCAGCCCCCAGCAACAGCAACACCGCCACCAATGCCAGCCGCGCCTGCGCACGCAGATACCCGGTATCCAGCAGCACATGTACCGTCCACCCCGCGCGCGGCATCAGCGCCTCGGACACCACATATTCCCGCAAGCCTCCCGCGCCCTGCACCGTCATCAACCCGTCTGTTCGCTGATGCGGCAGGGCACCTACCGTCACATCGGCATAGCGGCGCGACTCTGCCGTCCGCGCCATCCGGTCGGCCGACAATGGCAGCAAGGATTTGTAAAGCCACGCGGGGTCAGTCGCCAGAAACACAATCCCCTCGGGGTCGGTGACCATGATCTGCGCCTCTTGCGTGCGCCATTCGCTTTCAATCACGTCCAGCCCGATTTTGACCGCGACCACACCATTGACCGCGCCCTCGGCATCGCGCACGGGGGCGGCGAAGTAATATCCCCTGACCCCCGAGGTGGTGCCGATTGCATAAAACCGCCCCTTTTCGCCCGCCAAAGCGGCAGTGAAATAGGGGCGATAGCTGAAGTTCTGGCCAACAAAACTGTCGGGCCGGTCATAGTTGCTGGCGGCGATCGTCACGCCATCGGGCGTCATCACGTAGATATCCGACGCCTCCAGCGCCGCATTGCGCGCCTTCAGCCAGCGGTCCATCGCCGCCCGCTGCGACCTGTCATTGGGCGCCGTCACCAACCGCCCAATGGTTTCCAGATCGGCCAGCAGGTCCGGCACGGCCTCAAACCGCCGCAAATGCCCGTCCAGCGCCTGGTTGGTCAGGGCCAGCGTCGCATCTGCCCGGCTGTGCCCTTCGGCCAGATAGAACCGCGTGGCCCCAAGCGCCGCCATAACGGCCAAGAGCGCGATCAGCACACCCCCCAAAGGCCAGACCAACCGCTGCACCAACCACCCTCCCCTAGCCAATGATACCGCGCACCGCCCCCGTTTGCCCCCGGTCCAGCAGCAGATGGTCCAGCAAGACACAAGCCATCATCGCCTCGCCCACTGGCACCGCGCGGATGCCCACACACGGATCATGCCGCCCCTTGGTGATCAGGTCCAGCTCTTCGCCCGCTGCATTGACCGTGCGGCGCGGGGTCAGGATGCTGGAGGTGGGCTTGACCGCAAACCGACAGACCACATCCTGCCCGGTCGAAATCCCACCCAGAATTCCACCCGCATGGTTGGACTGATACTCCGGCCCCTGCGCCGCCATTCGAATTTCATCGGCATTTTCCACCCCGGTCAGCGCAGCCACCGCCATCCCGTCGCCAATCTCAACGCCTTTCACGGCGTTGATCGACATCATTGCGGATGCCAGATCACTGTCCAGCTTGCCATACAAAGGTGCGCCCAAGCCCGCAGGCACGCCGCTGGCCACCACCTCGATCACCGCGCCCACCGAGTTCAAATCCCGCCGCAGCGCATCCAGATACGTGGCCCACTCCACCGCCGCCACAGCATCGGGCACCCAGAAGGGATTACGCTCCACTTCCGCCAGATCAAATCGCCCCCGATCAATACCATGCACTCCCATCTGCACCATATAGCCGCTGATCCGCAGCCCCGGGCACAGCGCCGCCAGCACCGCCCGCGCCACCCCGCCCGCCGCCACCCGAGACGCCGTTTCCCGGGCAGACGACCGCCCACCCCCGCGATAATCCCGCACACCATACTTCTGATGATAGGTGATATCCGCATGCCCCGGCCGGAATGCCTGCGCAATCGCGCCATAATCCTTGGACCGCTGATCCGTATTCTCAATCATCAACTGGATCGGCGTTCCCGTGGTGACGCCCTCAAACACCCCCGACAATATCCGAACCTCATCCGCCTCTTGCCGCTGCGTGGTGTATTTGTTTTGCCCCGGTTTGCGGCGGTCCAGCCACGGTTGCAAATCCGCCTCAGAAAGCCGCACGCCGGGCGGGCAGCCGTCGACCGTACAGCCAATCGCAGGCCCGTGGCTCTCGCCCCAGGTGGTCACGCGGAACAGATGTCCAAAGGTATTCAGGCTCATGGGTCAGGCTCCTTGATGCGCCCAGCCATATGCCACCCCCGCCTCGAAATCCACCGTAGGATGGGCAATTTGCCCATCTCCCCTTCATAAACCCCACAAATCCAACGCCCCCTGCGCCCGGCTGTCCACCTTGGCCGCTCTGGTTTCAGGTTCTCACGCGCAAGAGGCAACCGCACCGCTCGGTCGCGAACCCCCTCGCCAGTTTTTTGCGATATATGAACCGTGGTGCCACACCTGCCGACGAAGTCACTCTGTTTCTGGAGCCGTTGATGACACCTTCGAACAAGGCGACAGGCC
>JANNNF010000128.1:0-6101 GCA_031398405.1 Rhodobacterales bacterium
ACACTGTCGGTGAAGGATGCGCTGTCGGCACCCCGGTCTGATTTCGCGCGCGTCGTGTTGCCGCCCATGTCGTACATGCACGAGCAGGACAAGGTTAAGGTCCGCTGGCCTGCTGCTGAACGCTATATCGTGGGTCACGGCTTGAACGAGGTGTTCGGGTCTGCGGCTGCGCCGTTTGGCATCGTGGTGCAGGGCGGCATGTATAATGGCGTGATCCGGGCCTTGCAGCGGCTCGGGTTGGCGGATTTGTACGGGGAAACTTCGGTGCCGATCTATGTGCTGAACGTGACCTATCCTCTGGTATCGTCGCAGTTTCTGGAGTTTTGCCACGGGAAAGATCAAGTGCTGGTGGTCGAGGAAGGCCAGCCCGAGTTCATCGAACAGCAGCTTACGACCTACCTTTACCGGGCCGGAAGCCAAGTGAAACTGCATGGCAAGGGCATGTTCCCGATGGCGGGGGAATATACCGGGCAAGTCATGCTGGACGGCATCACGGCATTTCTGAAATCGGCCGCACCTGACGTGCTAACGGCCACCGTGCGCGCGCCAAATGCCGACAAGCCCGCCATTCCCGACCTGACCAGGACCGTACCGATACGTCCGCCGGGGTTTTGTACGGGTTGCCCGGAGCGGCCGATATTCTCGGCGATGAAACTGGTGGAGAAAGAACTGGGCAAGCACCAGATTGCCGCCGACATCGGGTGCCATCTGTTCGCGTCGCTGCCGCCCTTTGAAATTGGCGGGGCGACCATGGGTTATGGTCTTGGGCCCGCCGCCAATGCAGCGTTTGATGGCGGCGGCGAGCGCAGACCCATTTCGATCATCGGCGATGGCGGGTTCTGGCATAACGGGTTGTCGTCGTCTTTCACCAACATGGCCTTCAACAAATCAGATGGCGTGGCACTGATCGTTGATAATTTCTATTCGGCCGCGACGGGCGGTCAGGATGTGATGTCGTCCCGTGCCGACAACGCGACCAAAGCCACCAAGAACCCGATTTCGCGCGCGCTGAACGGCATTGGCATTACTTGGGTGCGACAGGTCAACCACACCTATGATGTGGGCCACATGCGCGATGTGCTGCGCGAGGCATTGACCACCAAGGAACCGGGGCCAAAGGTGATTGTGGCCTCAAGCGAGTGTATGCTGAACAAGCAGCGCCGCGAAAAACCGCTGCGGGCGGCGGCGATCAAGGCAGGGCGCAGGGTCGAGGCCCCGCGTTTCGGGATTGATGAGGATATCTGCACAGGGGATCACGCGTGTATCCGCTTGTCGGGCTGCCCGTCACTATCGCTGAAAAAGCTGGATGATCCGCTGCGCGATGATCCAGTGGCCAGCATCGACCAGTCTTGTGTCGGCTGTGGCAACTGTGGCGAGGTGGCCGACGCGGCCATCTTGTGCCCCAGTTTCTACCGCGCCGATGTGGTGCACAACCCGGGACGGTTTGAGGCTTGGCGGGCCGGGGTCCGCGCCCGTGTGATCGGCTGGCTGCAAGGGCGCAGATCCGCCAAACGGCTGGAGTTTGCGGCATGACAGTGCAGGGCATGATCGGCCCCGGTGCGCCGGTGGACGGGATCATCAAGCTGGCGGTGCTGGCGGTGGGCGGCCAAGGCGGCGGCGTGCTAACCGGGTGGATTGAGGCGATGGCCCGCGCCCAAGGCTATGCCGCGCAGTCCACTTCGGTGGCGGGCGTCGCACAGCGCACCGGGGCCACGGTCTATTATGTCGAGATGTGCCCCCAAAAACCCGATAGAACAGGCCTGCGCGCCCCGGTGTTTTCGCTGATGCCCGCAGCGGGCGATGTTGATGTGATGATTGCAGCCGAGATGATGGAGGCTGGCCGGTCGATCATTCGCGGCTTTGTGACGCCGGACCGGACCACGCTGATTGCCTCGACTCACCGGGCTTTGGCCGTGTCAGAAAAGATGGTGCCTGGGGATGGGATCGCCTCAAGCGCGGAAGTGATGGCGGCGGCAGACCTTGCGTCCCGCGCGTTTATCGCGGCGGATTTTGACGCGTTGGCGGTGAAAACAGGATCGGCGATTTCGGCCACACTGTTCGGTGCGCTTGCTGCCAGCGGTGCGCTGCCCTTCCCGCGTGCGGCGTTTGAAGCCGCGATTACATCGTCAGGCAAGGGGGTCGCGGCCAGTCTGCGGGCCTTTGCGGCGGGTTATGATGCGGCTTTGGCCGGGGTGCCGGAGGTGCCGGTCGCTTTGAAGCCCGCCCTTGTGGCACGGGGGCCTGCGCGGGCGCTGGCGGATTGGGCGGCGTTGGTGGCGCGTGTCGCATTGCTGCCTGTGGCGGTGCAGGACATGGCCACCTTGGGCTTGCGCAAGGTGGTGGAGTTTCAGGATGTGGGGTACGGCGCGCAGTATCTGGACAGGGTCGAAGCGGTGCTGGCGCGTGATACCGGGGATCATACCCTGACGGTAGAGACCGCGAAATATGTGGCCAATGCAATGGCCTATGATGATGTCATACGGGTGGCCGATCTGAAAACCAAGGCGGGGCGGCACGAAAAAGTGCGTCGTGAAATGGGGGCAGGGGACGCCAATGTGATGCAGGTGACAGAATTCATGCACCCGAGGGCCGAGGAGATTGCCGGGATGCTGCCAGCGGGGTTGGGGGCCAGGGTGCAGGCCTCGTCCAAATGGATGGGCCGGATTGACAGATGGTTTGGCCGCGGGCGGCGGTATCGCAGCGACAGTCTGCGCAGCTATCTGGTGCTGTATGTGCTGGGCGGCTTGAAACCGTGGCGCCCCCGCACCCTGCGCCATGCGCAGGAATTGGCGCATCTGGAGGCGTGGCTCGCAACTGCCTTGGCCTATCTGCCTGGGAACTATGACCTCGCGGTCGAGGTGATCCGCTGCCGCCGTTTGGTGAAAGGGTATTCGGATACCCATGCGCGGGGCCTGTCGAAATTCGACCGGGTGCTGGCGGGCGTGGCCTTGGTGGCCGCGCGCCCTGATGCTGCTGATTGGGCGCGGCGGCTGCGTGAGGCGGCGTTGCGCGATGAGGAAGGCGTGGCATTGGACGGGGCTCTGGCAACGATCCGCAGTTTCGCCTGACTGCAATTTCACGCTGGTTCCAAATATCCCCCGCGGAGCGTCCGGGGTTGGCCACGCCAGTCCGCAGCGGGAGTATTTAGGGCAAGATAGAGGCTGGAAGCGGCGATGGGTTTGCGCTAGGACGCGGACATCCTGATCATTCGCGGAGGGCCCCTCATGAAAGCTGCTGTTGTCACCTTTCCGGGGTCCAACTGTGACCGCGATCTGGCTGTGGCCTTTGCGCAGGCGGGGTTTGAGGTGGTGCGGGTCTGGCACAAGGACACCGATTTGCCTGCGGGCGTCGACGTGGTTGGGGTGCCGGGCGGATTTTCCTTTGGCGATTATCTGCGCTGCGGGGCCATTGCGGCGCAATCCCCGATCGGCATGGCGGTCAAGGCCCATGCGGCGCGCGGCGGCTACGTGCTGGGGGTGTGCAACGGGTTTCAGGTGCTGACCGAAATGGGGCTGCTGCCGGGGGTGCTGATGCGCAATGCCGGGCTGAAGTTTGTGTGCAAATCGGTTGGTCTGCGGGTGGCAACGGCGGACAGCGCCTTTACCAGTGCTTATGCGGCCGGTGCTGCGATTACAGTGCCGATTGCGCATCATGATGGCAATTATACCATTGACGCCGAGGGGCTTTGCGCCTTGCAAAGCGAAGATCGCATTGCGTTTTCCTACGCGCAAAACCCCAACGGTTCCATGGCTGACATCGCGGGTGTGCTGAGCCCGAACCGCCGTGTGCTGGGGATGATGCCGCATCCTGAGCGCGTGGTGGAACGCATACACGGCGGCACCGACGGGCAGGGCTTGTTTGCATCCTTGATGGGCGGGATGGCGCTGGCCTGAGGGGTGCCTGCTTGAAGCCATTGGGGCTGCGGCCCTAAACTGCGCGCCATGAACACAATCGATCATAGCGGGGGACCAGAGGACCAGCGGGGCCTGCCTTGGTTGGTCAAGCTGGCGGTTGGCCTGGTTATTCTGGTGGCGATTGGCGTCGTTCTGGTCACAAACCGCTGGCTGTCGGACCGCTTTGTCGAGGCGACCCGCAACCGGGCCGAAGTGCGGCTTGCGCTCTATACCGGGAATATCATGTCGGAGCTGCAGCGCACCTCGGTGGTGCCGCTGCTGCTGGCGCGCGATCCCGATCTTGCGAAGGCCTTGCAGGCGGGGAATTTCGCCTCTACCACCTCCAAGCTGATCGCCTTGCAGGCGGAAATCGGGGTTGCGTCAATCCGGCTGTTGGATCTGGACGGGCGGGTGACGGGGGCCACCAACCGCAACGTGCTGGGTGCTGTTCACCGCAGCGACACCTATTTCGTCGATGCTCTGCGTACCAAGGACACCATCTTTACGTCCGTCGGGCGCGACTCTGGGGGGTATGATTTCACCTATTCGCGCGCAGTGCTGGCCCCGGACGGCGGGCCGCTGGGGGTGATTGTCGTCTCGGTCGATCTGATGAAATACGAGCGCGCCTGGGCCGGGTTGCAGGATGCAGTTATGGTGACGGACAGCGAGGGCAAGGTAATTCTGGCGACAGAACCGCGCTGGCGCGGGCTGACCACCGATCAGGCACTGGCCGCGCGCGACGCACCTTCGGCCATTGCACGCGCGCTGAACGCGACCACCGATTGGGCACAAAACCCGCCTGACGCGTACATTCGCGGTGAAGCGGTGATGAAGACTGAAGCCCGCGTGCCGTTCCGGGGTTGGCGGATGGTCACGTTTACCGCCTACGATTCGGTGCGGGAACGGGTCAACGGGGTTTTGGCGCTGGAGATCATGGGCTTTGCCATTCTGATGGCGATGACCTTCTACATCCTGTCGCGCAAGGCGTGGTCGCAAACCATGAGCTTTCAACGGGAATCGGCGGAATTGCGGCTTCTGAACGCGCGGTTGCAGCGCGAAATTGCGGAACGGGAGAAGGTCCAGAAGGATTTGGCGGTGGCCGAGTTGACCTTGGCGCAATCGTCAAAGCTGGCGGCGTTGGGTGAGATGTCGGCGGCGGTATCTCATGAATTGAACCAGCCCCTTGCTGCGATGAAAACGTACCTCGCGGGCGCGCGTCTCTTGTTGCAGCGCAAGCGTCCTGAAGAGGCCTTGTCCAGTTTTCAGCGCATCGACGACCTGATCGAACGGATGGGCGCGATCACCCGGCAGCTTAAATCCTACGCCCGCAAGGGGGGCGAGGCGTTTGAGCCGGTTGATGTGCGCCTCGCGGTCTCAAGCGCGCTGTCGATGATGGAGCCACAGTTGAAGCAGCGGGTGGTGCGCATCACCCGGGGCCTGCCGCGCCAACCTGTGATGGTGATGGCCGACCGCATCCGGCTGGAGCAGGTGATCATCAATCTGCTGCGCAACGCGCTGGATGCCACCAAAGACCGGCAGGGGCCGCAGATCGACCTGCTGCTGAGCGCGGGCGAAACAGCGACTTTGACGGTGCGTGACAACGGGCACGGGATCATCGATCTCGATAACCTGTTCGAGCCGTTCTACACGACGAAAAAGCCCGGCGAAGGCGTGGGTTTGGGTTTGGCGATTTCAAGCGGAATTGTCACAGATTTGGGCGGGCGATTGACCGCCCGTAATGCCGAAGGCGGGGGCGCTGTGTTTGAAGTGCAGTTGCCGATCCTTGGGCGTGAACAGAAAGCAGCGGAGTAAGCAGATGGCACGGACCATGAAGGTGGCGATCGTCGATGACGAAGCCGATATGCGGCAATCCATCAGCCAGTGGCTGGCGCTGTCGGGGTTTGATACGGAAACCTATGGGTCAGCGGAAGAGGCATTGAAGGCGATCGGGCCGGAATTTCAGGGCGTTGTGGTCAGCGACATCAAGATGCCGGGGATGGATGGCATGGCGTTTCTGAAACGCCTGATGGGGCAGGATAGCGGCCTTCCGGTCATCCTGATCACCGGACATGGCGATGTGCCGATGGCGGTTGAGGCGATGCGGGTGGGGGCGTTCGATTTCCTGGAAAAGCCGTTCAACCCGGACCGGATGACAGAACTGGCCAAGCGCGCGACACAGGCCCGGCGGATGACGCTGGACAACCGCGC
>JANNNF010000257.1:0-5798 GCA_031398405.1 Rhodobacterales bacterium
GGAATCGAGCCAGCGACCCACCACAACCTTCTGCTGATTGCCGCCCGACAGAGCTTCAATCGTCAGCGTGGTGTCTTGCGTGGACAACCCCACTCGGCGCGCGATGGTCTGGGCCATGCGGTGTTCTGTCTTTGCCGATTGCATTGAAAACAGACGGCGCAGGGTGGCCGACGGGTTCAGAAATGTATTCTCGCGGATCGACAGGCCGGGGGCGACGCTTTCGCCCACCCGGTCGCGCGCCACAAGGCCGATGCCAGACGCCATGGCCCGTTGTGCCGATGTCAGGTCGGGAGCGGAACCGTTCAACAAAACCGTCCCCGCATGGGGCAACACGCCAAACAAGGCCCGGCCTATATCCTCATGGCCTGCCCCGCGCAGACCCGCCAGCCCCAGCAATTCACCCTTGCGAATGTCAAAGCTGACCGGCCCCACGGCAGGCGTGGCCAGCCCCCGAACGGTCAGTATGGCGGGGCCATCCTGCACGGGCGGTCGATTGATTTCACGCGCCTTGCGGCCCACGATCAGGCTGACCAATTCCTCTGGCGTGGTATGCGCAATCGGGCGCATCCCCACCATCAACCCGTCGCGCAACACGGCAACACGGTCGGCGATACGGAAAATTTCATCCAGACGGTGGCTGACATAGATCATCCCCACCCCGCGCAGTTGCAGCGGGCGCAGGGCGTTGAAGAGGCGCTCTACCTCATCGGCAGGCAGGCTGGCTGTCGGCTCGTCCAGCACCAGGTAGTCACAATCAGACGCAAGGGCGCGCGCAATCGCCACCAGCGATTTCTGCGTCCGCGTCAGGCTGGATACCCGGGCAGTGGCGGTGAACTCAGCCTCGACCAGCTTTAGCGCACGGTCCGCCCGCGCCTCGGTCGCCGGCCAGTCAATTTTGGTACGGTAGATCACATAGCCCAGCGACAGCGCAATATTTTCGGCCACACTCATCCATTCAATCAGCCCAAGGTCTTGATGGATAAAGGCGACCCGCTGGCCCCCGGCTTTGCCCGCTTCATGCGCATAGGGCACCCCGTCAATAGACACCCCCCCACTATCGGCCCGGTGAATACCTCCCAACACCTTGATCAGCGTGGATTTCCCGGCCCCGTTTTCGCCCAGCAACGCCACAATCTCGCCCCGCGCCACCGTCAGCGACACACCTTTCAAAGCCTGCGTGCCGCCAAAAGACTTGGCGACGCGGTCAAAGAAAAGGCCCCCGGTGGCGGGTTGCATGGTCATTCTCCCTTGGCCCGGCCTGCTCTTGCGGCAGGTTTACCGGTAACGTAGCATCAAAGTGAACCAGAGGGTGGCTTTGTGTCAAGTAAAAAAGTTATCGATAACATGGGGCTCACTGCGCCCCTCTCGCCCAAGGCCAATCTAGAGGATATCGCCCGTGCAACGGGTGTGTCCAAGATGACCGTCAGCCGCGTTTTGCGCGGCGGGTCGGGGTTCTCGGACGACACGAAAACCCGCGTGTTGCAGGCCGCGCACCGCCTCGGCTATGTGCCCAACCGGTTGGCGGCAGCATTTGGCGCGGATCAGGCCTCGACGCTGGTGGGCATGTGCGTGCCGCGGTTGACCTCGGGGTTGTTTGGCCATGTGCTGGACGGGGTGGACCGCGCGCTGTCGCGCTTGGGCTATCAGGTGATGATCGGCTCGAACAACCACTCGGTAGAGGAGGAGGAGGCCTGGACCCGCCAAGTGGTCAGTTGGCGACCTGCGGGTGTGATCCTGTCCGGTCGCAACCACAGCCCAGGCACGATTGATCTTTTGCGGCAGGCAGGGATGCCGGTGGTGGAGATCTGGGATCTGACCACCACGCCAATTGATATGTCGGTCGGGTTTTCCCATGCAGATTGCGGCGCGGAAATGGCACAGTACCTTCTGCGAAAGGGGCGCCAGCGGGCGGGGTTTATCGGCGCGCATGCCCGGTCAGACGTGATGGGCCAAGCCCGGCTGGAAGGGTTTGAGGCTGCGCTATCCCGCGCGGGCCATCCGCTGCGAGGGGTTGAGATTTTGCATGACAGCCCAGGGTTTTACGCGGGCTACTATGGCTTGGAGACCTTGCTCGCCCGCTGCCCTGATATGGATGTGGTCTATTTCCACAATGACGAGATGGCGATTGGCGGCCTTGCCCTGTGCCAGCAACGCGGCATCCGGGTACCGGAAGATTTAGGCATTGCCGGTTGGGGCGGGATGGAGGCCGCGTCCGTGCTGCCCCGCCGCCTGACCACCACAGTCGTGCCCACCACCGCCATCGGCAAAGCCGCTGCCGAGGCGCTGGTGGCACGGTTGAAGGGGCAAGCGGGCGTCGATGTTACGGTAGTGCCCACACGGCTGGTGCCGGGTGAGACCGGTTAAGGGCCCCATGGCCCGTGGTGAATGGGCCTGCCATCCAGACGGTCAAACCCATGCGCGCCAAAGAAATCGCGCTGGCCTTGGATCATGTTCGCAGTCCCCCGCGCGGTGCGCATCAGATCAAACCATGACAGCCCCGCCGACAGTGCCGGGGTGGCGATGCCATTCATCGCACCTGCCGCAACAACGGCGCGCAGGGCAGGTAAATGCGCCTCGATCAGGTCGGCAAAGAACGGCGACAAGATCAGGTTGCGGGTCGCGTCCTCCTCCAACGCCTGCGCCATATCGTTCAGCATGTCGGACCGGATGATGCAGCCCGCCCGCCACACCCGCGCGATGCGCGGCAAAGGCAGCGCCCAGCCAAAGCCATCTGCTGCTTTTGCTGTCATCGCAAAGCCTTGGGAGTAGCACAGGATTTTGCCCGCAATCAGCGCGGATTCCAGATCACTCACCACCATCTTTTGCGTCAAACGCTGCGGGCCTGCGCCAAACCGGGCCTCGCCCGCTTTGCGCTCGGCCAAGCGGGACGAAACGTTTCGCGCCATCACCGCCGCCTCGATCACCGGAACCGGGGTCGCCAGATGCTGCGCCTCAATCGCGGTCCAGCGCCCGGTGCCCTTTTGCCCCGCTGCATCCACGATCACATCCAGCATCGCCACCCCGGTTTCAGGGTCTTTGGCTGCGGCAACCAAGGCCGCGACCTCGATCAGATACGACCGCAGCACACCCTTGTTCCAGACGTCAAACACACCCGCAATGGCCGCAGCGTCCAAGCCAATGCCATCGCGCATCATGCCGTAAACCTCGGCTATCATTTGCAAGTCGGCATATTCGATGCCGTTGTGGACGGTCTTTACGAAATGCCCAGCCCCTGCCGGACCCATCCAATCGGCACAGGGCGTGCCATCCTCGGCCCGTGCCGAAATAGCGGTCAGTACCGGGGCCACGCGGTCCCAATCGGCCTTGTCGCCGCCCGCCATGATGGCGGGGCCATGGCGCGCGCCGTCTTCGCCGCCCGATACGCCGATACCCATCACGTGGAACGGCAAGCCAGCGGCCGCGCGGCGGTTGGTGTCTTGAAAGTTCGCGTTGCCCGCATCCACGATCAGGTCATCGGGGCCAAGGAACGGCGTCAGTGCCGCGATCTGGTCATCGACAGCCTGCCCCGCGGGGACCATCAGAATGATCGCGCGGGGTGGTTTGATCGCAGCCACCAGATCCTTCAGACTTTGGGTCGGCACGATCCGCTTGGCCAGATCGCCTGCGCCCGCATGAAACGCTGTGGTGACCGCTCCGGTGCGGTTCCACACCGCAATCTCAAATCCCTTTTCGGCGATGTTCAGGGCAAGCGCCGCCCCCATCGTTCCCAAGCCGATCAACCCGATTTCCGGCCTCTTTGCAGTCATGGCGTTTGTGTGCCCCTGCGGTTCAGAATGACCGAGTAAAGGCTGGTGGTGGCGGTGATGAACAACTGATGCTTGGCCCGCCCGCCAAAGCACAGGTTGGAGACGGTCTCCGGCACGAGAATCTTGCCCATCAGATGCCCGTCGGGTGCGATGCAATGCACCCCGTCACCTGCGGAAGACCACAGGTTGCCATCGGTATCAATTCGAATACCGTCGGCGCAGCCAGTTGCGATCTTGTGGAAGATGCGACCCTTGGTCGGCCTGCCTGTGCCCATGTCAAACGCCATGATATGCTGCGGATCGTTGCCGAACATGCGGCCCGTATCGGCGACATAAAGCACGGATTCGTCCGGGCTGAAGGCGAGGCCGTTGGGGCAGGCCATGTCGGTGATCATGGCCTCAACCGTGCCGTCGGGGTCTACGCGGTAGACGTGGCAGGGCTGTTCCTGCGGCGCTTCAAAGCCTTCGTAATTGGTCAAGATGCCATAGTGGGGGTCGGTGAACCAGATTGTCCCATCACGGGACACGATCACATCATTTGGCGAATTCAATGGCTTACCATCATAGCCATCGGCGATTACGGTGATGGACCCATCCCATTCAGTGCGCGTTACGCGCCTGGTTCCATGTTCACAAGAGATCAGACGCCCTTGCAGATCGCGGGTATGGCCGTTGGAATAATTGGATGGCGCGCGAAAGGTGGTGATGCCTTCCGGCGTCCAACGCAGGATGCGGTTGTTTGGAATATCAGAAAACAGCAGCGCCCCGGCATCGCCAAACCAGACCGGGCCTTCCACCCAGTCAAATCCGGTCGCCAGCCGTTTGACCGGCGCGTTGCCCATGACAAAGCGGCCAAAGGCCGGGTCGATTACCTCAAAGAAACTCATGGCACCCCCGCTTCAGGAAAACACGATCTGCGCCTTCATCGTCTGCGTCCTGTCAGATGCAAGACGAAAGGCAGACTCGGCGTGGTCAAGCGGCAAAGTATGGGTGATCAGGGGTTTCACGTCGACCAGCCGTTTCTGCAACAAGCCCACCCCGACCGTAAATTCCGAGTGAAAGCGGAAGGAACCACGCAGGTCCAGTTCCTTGGCGGTGATCGCCATCATCGGCAGGGTCATGTCGCCACCGAGCCCAAGTTGCAAGATCACCCCGCGGGGGCGCATCGCAGCAATGCCTGCGGCCAAGGCGGGGGCAGCACCGGAACATTCGTAAAGCACGTCGAAATGGCCTTTGTCCGCCGCGTAGGCGACAAGCGCATCGGGCGTGGTGGCCATGTTGATCACCCGGTCTGCGCCGACCTGAGCCGCCAACCCAAGGGTGAAATCTGACAGGTCGGTCGCCACAATCTGTGCTGCCCCTGCCCTGCGGGCCGCGAGGATCGACAGCACTCCGATCGGGCCGCAACCGGTGATCAGCACTCGTTTGCCCAGCATCCCCCCGGCGCGGGTCGTCGCGTGCAAGGTGACGGCAAGGGGTTCGGCCATGGCCGCTTCGCCCGCCGTAAGGCCAGTTGCATCCACGCATTGCGACGCATCGGCGATCAGGCTTTCACTGAACGCTCCCTGGATATGGGGGAAGGGCATCGCGGACCCGAAAAACCGCATGTTCAGGCATTGGTTCGGCAGGCCCTCAAGACAGTACTTGCAGGCGGCACAAGGCCTGCTTGGCGAGACGGCGACAAGTTGGCCGGGGGTAAATCCGGTGACGCCGGGGCCGATTTCCTCGACATAGGCCGACACCTCATGCCCCAAAATCATCGGCTCGCGCAGCCGCACGGCGCCAAAGCCGCCGTGGTTGTAATAGTGCAGGTCCGACCCGCAGATCCCGCCGGTTGCAAGCCTAAGTCGCAGTTGGCCGGGTCCCGCGGCCTCGACAGCCCGCTCCTCTATCCGCAGATCATGTGCAGCGTGAATGACAATCGCGCGCATCACGACACGGGGGTCAGCAGGGGCTGACCGGCGAAATGCGCGGTCAGGTTGTCGCGCACCAGCTTGCCCATCGCCTGCCTCGTTTCAAACGTGCCGCTGG
>JANNNF010000251.1:0-6871 GCA_031398405.1 Rhodobacterales bacterium
GTGATGCAGAAATAGGGGGCGGCGAACAACTCCTGCACCAGCACAATGTTCGCGCCCCTGGCTGCGGCCTGGCGGATAAGCGCCTCGGCCCGGTCGGCATTGGCGGGCAAATCCCACGTACAGGCAAATTGGGTGGCGGCAAGGGTGACAGTGCGCATCGGGTTCTCCTGTAGTTGCGCACAGGATAGGGCGCTATTGGCCGGTGGTGAAGCCCCCGACAACACGCAGCGCAATTGCCTTACGCGCCCAAAGATGGGCAGCGTCTGCGGCGACCGATGGGTGCAGGTGTTCCGACGCATCATAGCCCACCCGCCTGCGATGGCGGTTCAGAAAGAACTTACCCCAGGCCGCCCAAGTGCCAACCATCGGGGCGGTCGCATCACAGGGATAGCGCGCGCGCCAATCCCGCGGCAGCGCCAGACCCACCGATTCTGCCCGGTCCAGCATCCAGACCAGCGGGACATTCGCCAACGGGCGCGAATCCAGCCTATCACCGATCTGGCCACCCACATCGCCATGTGCGCCGCGAAACCACATTTGCTCAATATGCCCCTGCCACCCCGGCGGGCTGTCCCACAGCACCGGGTCGAACACAGCCCGCGTTTCATCCAGCGCAAGCGCATGAAAGCCGTGACGGATCGAGGCCCCCAGGTGGTGGTTGTGAAAGGCGTGTCTTTTCTCGGTCAACCGCCACAGCAACGGCAGTTGCAGGCCCAATGCCTTGACCGTGTCCCAGACGCCGACCATCTGGATCGGGGCCTCTGTGTGGCAAAATCGGCGGGCAAAGGCTTGTGCGGCAGGGCTGTTTGGCCGGGTCTGGTAATGGCGGTAGGCCAGCGTCACATGGCGCTCGGTGGCGTGGTCATGGCGCAAAAGGCCAACACGGTCGATCACCCCGGCCAAGGACCGCACCGCATAGGCCCCGCGCGAATAACCGAACAGGAAGATGCGGTCGCCTGCCCGGTAGTGGCTGGCCAGATGGCCGTAGGCGCGGCGGATCATGCGGTTGATGCCGCGCCCCTGCGCCAGATCCATGCCCCTGCGCCAGCCCATCCACTGCGCGCCGGGTTCATAGTAAACTGTGCGCCGCACCCCCGGCCCTTCATCGCGCAGCAGGGTAAACACTTGGCCCGCATTGCTTTCCATCCCCATCGTCAGCGTCGAAAGGGTGCCGTCCAGAATGATCACATGATCCACGCGCCCCCGCACCCGCCCCGGTGCTGGTGGTGTGGCAGGTTCGGTCTGCGCCTCGGGTAGAGGCTTGCGAAACCAACGGGTTATGCGGTCAAGAAGCGCCGTTTTGGGCCTCCTGCAACCAATTCCAGATCCGGATCGGGGTAAAGGGCATGTCGATATCCATCACACCCTGCGGCGCCAACGCATCGCGCACCGCGTTCGAAATTGCCCCCAAAGCGCCCACTGTGCCTGCCTCGCCACAGCCTTTCATGCCCAACGGATTGGTGGTGGTTGGCACCGATTCGGTCACAAAGCGGATCATTGGAAGATCGTTCGCACGGGGCATTCCGTAGTCCATGAAGCTGGCGGTCAGCAACTGCCCGGTTTCGTCGTAATGCGCGGCCTCGGTCACTGCCTGCCCAAACCCTTGTGCTATGCCGCCATGCACCTGCCCTTCAACCAGGTTAGGCGCGATCAGCACCCCGAAATCATCGGCCACGGTATAGCGGTCAAGCCTCAGCGCCCCTGTCTCGGGATCAATCTCGACCTCGCAGAGATGCACGCCGTTCGGAAAGGACCGGCCATCCAGCGTGATCTTTTCCGACCGGTCCAGTAAGTCAGTCCGCCCCTTTTCGCGCGCCAGTGCCGCGGCCTCGGCCAGCGTCAGACGCAGGTTGCTGCCCGGCGCACCGAAACTGTGGTCGCTGAAGGACACGCCCTCAACCCCCCATTCCTGTTCCAGAAAATTCCCCATGGCATCCACCAGAGCGATCAGGGTCGCGCGCGTCGCGGTGCCCTGCACCGTGACCGACCGCGACCCGCCGGTGCCCCCGCCGCGCGCAATCAGGTCGGAATCGCCCTCCACAATGCGCACCAGGCCGGCGTCTATCCCGGTCGCCGCCGCCACCATGCGGGCATAAACAGATTCGTGCCCCTGCCCGTTGCTTTGGGTGCCCACATACAGCGTGGCCCCGCCATCGGCGTCTAGCACAACCCGCGCGGTTTCCCTTGCATCGCCAAGGATGGATTCGACATAAACCGCCAACCCCAGGCCCCGCAGCCTACCGCGTGCCTCGGACGCCGCTTTGCGCGCGGGCCAGCCGGGCAAGTCGGCCTCGGCCCTGGCGCGCGCCATCACCCGGTCAAAATCGCCACAGTCGATGGTCTCTCCCGTCGCCGTCTTGTACGGAAAATCGCGAATGAAATTGCGGGCGCGCAGATCGAACGGGTCGGCCCCCAATTGACGCGCGGCCTGATCCATCACCCGCTCAATCGTCAAGATCGCCTCGGGCCGCCCGGCCCCGCGATAGGCGTCAACGGGCGTCGTGTTGGTGTAAACCCCAACCGCCCCCAGATACGCCTTGGGAATATCGTAAACCCCTGTCAGCACTTTCGCGAACAACTCCGACTGAATCGCCTGCCCGAATTGCGAGTTATACGCCCCAAGGTTGGACACAAGGTTAACACAGTACGCCGTGATCTTGTGGCTGGCGTCAAAGCCGATCTCGGCATGGGCAATCAGGTCGCGCCCCGCGTTGTCGGTCAGCATGGATTCCGTGCGATCCGCCACCCACCGGACCGGGCGGCCCAGCATCCGCGCGGCGGCGGCAATCACCACATATTCCGGGTAAGTCATCGCCTTCATGCCAAATCCGCCGCCGACATCGGGGTTCGTCACCCTCACGGCATCGCGGGTCAGGCCCAACATCCGAGAGAGTTCGTTCTTTTGGGTCCAGACCCCCTGCCCGTTCACGCAAAGATGCAGGCGCGCGCCGTCCCATTCGGCAAAGGCGCTGCGCGGTTCCATCGCGTTCACGATCACCCGGTTGTGGGTCACGTCCAGCCGTACAACATGCGCTGACGTGTGCAATGCCGCCTTCACCGCCGCTGCGTCACCAGCGCCATAGTCAAAAGCAAGATTGCCCGGGGCTTCGGGATGGATCGCCACTCCCTCGCCCAAGCCCAAGCCCAAGCCCAAGCGCAATGCCACCGGCAGATCGGCGGTGTCCATGACAATCGCCTCGGCGGCGTCCTTTGCGGCCTCGATGCTGTCGGCCACGATTACCGCCACCGCCTCGCCGACAAACCGCACCACGCCACGCGCCAGAACCGGGCGCTCTGGCCCCGCACCCGCGCTGCCATCACGGTTGTCGATCTGTTCGCCTTTCATGCCAAGGATCAAACCTGCGGCCTCCAGCGCTTTGGCATCCAGCACCAGATGCACACCGGGCATGTCGCGGGCCGGCACCAGATCCAGCGCCGTGATCCGGGCATGGGCCATATTCGCGCGCAGGAAATAGGCGTGCAACGCACCCACCGGAACCAGATCGTCGACATAGCGGCCGGTGCCGGTCAGAAACCGCACATCCTCGCGCCGCCGCAAGGGTTGGGCCTGACCGAATTTCATCTGACTTGTCATACTTGGCCCCTTCGTGCGTGTTGGGCCAAAAGTTACGCCCCCGGCTGGGATTGTCCAGCCGGGGGCGTGATTTAATCCTGAAAGGCCGCTCAGACGCGCTGGTTTAGCACCGTGGCCATCATCAGATCGCCAAAGCCGTTGAACCGGGTGTTGGTGACGGTCGAATAGGCCCCCATCCCCTGCCAGATCACATAGTCCCCCTCGGCCAGATCAGCGGGCAATGCCACTTCGCCCGGCAAACGGTCCACCGAATCGCATGTTGGGCCAAACACGATGCGCGGCATGGTCGGCTAGGCGCGGCGCTGTCCTTCGGGTGAGATCACCTGGATCCGGTCAATCACCCCGATCAGCGGCAATTCGGTCAAAGTGCCATAAACGCCATCATTCAAGAACACATGCAGATCGTCACGGATTGCCTTTACCCGCGCAGCCAGCGTAAAGGCATCGCCGCACAGTGCCCGACCCGGCTCGCAGATCAACAGCGGACGGTCGGACCCAAATGCCTCGGTCACCACGCGGTCAATCAGTTGGAAGGTGGCTTCCAGCTCGGGCGTGATGCTTTCCATACGGTGGTTCGGAAACCCGCCGCCGACGTTCAGCCGCGCAATGGTCACGCCTGCATCGCGGGCAATTTCTGCCGCCACACGGATATAGGCTTCCCACGCGGCAGGGTCGGTGCATTGGGTACCGGGGTGGAAGGTGATGGACGGGATAAAGCCCGCCGCTGCCACGGTTTTCAGCAACTCCACCGCCATCTCGGCCGTAGCCCCGAACTTGGCCCCAAAGTTGTAGGCCGCCCCTGCCACCGGCAGCTTGAACCGGACCGAGATTTCGGACCCTTCCGACGGCACCATCTCAATCAGCTTGGCCAGTTCAGATTGCGAATCCACCGACCAGGATTTGACGTCACGCTTCACAGCATGGGCAATTTCATGCCGCGCTCGCACCGGGTTGTTGTAATGGATGGCTGCATCGGGGGCCAAGCGGCGGATCAGGTCAATCTCGAACGGGCTGGCGCAATCATAGCCGCGCACGCCGGCTTGAGACAGGTTTTCCACCATCTCTTCGCCGGGGTTCGATTTGACGGCATAGGTGACCATGCCCGGAAAGCCGTCAATGAAACGGCGTGCTGCGGCCTGCACCGCAGAGGGGCAAAAAAACAGGACAGGATCTTCGGGCGTCTGTGCGCGCAAAAATTCGGTCGGGTTGGTCCAAATCGTTTTCGACAGTCCCATCGGCGTGATCCTTTCGGCCAATAAGACGCAAAAGCCCCCGCCGGTTGCATCCGGCATGGCACCTTGCGTGGTTTTTCCAACCAGGCCAGGTGCGTATGAGCCGCCCTTTTCCTGCAACTTAGGATGCTGCATATGGGGCACATTTTCACCGAACAAAACTATATAATTGCTGTCATTCTTCGTTATAATGACGAAAACACCAGTCATACTGTAAGGTGCAGCCATGGACGAGCTTGATCGCAGCATTTTGGGCCTTCTGGGGGCCGATGCCCGTATGTCGGTGGCGACTCTGGCGCGACGACTCAAGGTCGCACGGTCCACCATACAGGCCCGGCTGGAACGGCTGGAGGTGTCTGGCGTGATCGCGGGCTACACCTTGAAACTGGGCGAAGGCGCGCGCGAAGGCCGCCTGCGGGCAAGCGTGCTGCTGACCATTGAACCCCGCACCCAGGCCGCCCTGCTGACCCGCCTCAAATCGATTGCCGAGGTGGAACGCGTGTTCACCACCTCTGGCCGGTTCGATCTGCTGCTGCAGATCGCCTCGCCCAACACGCAGGTGCTGGATCAGGTGCTGGACCAGATCGGGGCCATGGCGGGGGTCAAGGCCTCGGAAAGCCTGATCCACCTGTCCACCAAAATCGACCGGGCGGTATGACCGGTTTTCTGGATTTTCGCGGGCCTACGGGGGCATTCAGGGCAACGCGCGCCCGATGATGTCTGCGACCACCGCGTCGCGCTCGGCCGCGGGCAGGCTGGATATGCTGTGAAGACGACCAGACGACATCAGATCGGCCAAGCCATGCGCGATGGCCCAGACCGCACCAATGTCTGCCGTACTGGGGTTTGGCTTTATCGCAGCCACACCGATGCACAGGTGCCGGTAGGATTCTTGTGCCACGCATCCCAGGTCCGTCGCCTGATACGACGGGCGATCGGACGCATGCATCAACCGAAACAGCGCGGGGCGGGCCAGCGCGAAATCGACATAGCCCAGTCCTGCGGCGATCATCTGCGCGCGGGGCGTGGTGTCGGCGGCAGCCTCCCTCGCGGCCTGCAGGGCGCGAAACCACCGGAAGCCTTCCGCCGCCAGTGCGGTCAGCAAGCCATTGGCATCGCCGAAATGATGCGCGGGGGCCGCATGGCTGACCCCGGCCCGGCGCGCCACCTGACGCAGCGAGAACGCCTCGATTCCATGCTCTGAAATCTCGGCCTCTGCGGCAGCCAGCAGCGCCGTCCGCAAATCGCCGTGGTGATAGGGCTTGTCGTCCATCGCCTTGGCATAGCCCGGCATCTTTGCGCTGTCAAAATATTATCTTGACAGTGGCAAGACGAAGTGGAAACAATCCTGACATTGACAAGATAGGAGCCAGCATGTCCCCCGACTCCGTGTTTCAGCCCGACTCCCTGTTTCAGATCGCGAACCCGGTGGCCTTGCTGGGCTGGATCGCGCTGATCTTTGCGCCCTTCGCCCCGCGTATCAGCGATGCGGTTGCAAGCCTGGTCATTCCGCTGCTGATGGGGCTGGCGTACAGTGCGTTGATCCTTGCGCATTGGGCGGGGGCTACGGGTGGCTACAGCAGTCTGCCTGATGTGATGGCGCTGTTCATCAACCCGCATATCGCTTTGGCCGGATGGGTCCACTATTTGGCCTTTGACCTGTTCGTCGGGGCATGGGCGGTGCGCACAGCGCGCGACGAGCGTATTTCGCATGTGCTGGTACTTCCGCATCTTGCGCTGATCTTCCTGTTCGGACCGGCAGGCTTTCTGACCTTTCACGCGATGCGGGCGGCTTTTCGTCTGCGCGCCAACGCCGCAGGAGCAACATCATGACCGCCATTCCGATGCCCCTTACCCCTGCCACACGCCTCTGGCGCGATGCCCCCGCCTTTACCGGCGTTGCGCTGTTCATCGCCCTGACCGCCCTGCCCCTTCTGGCCGCCGCGCTGATCGACGACCGCACCTTTCTGGGGGCGCCAGTCTGGCAAAAGCCGCTGCAATTTCATCTGGCCTTGGGCATCTATCTGATCACCCTTGCATTTTT
>JANNNF010000301.1:0-9197 GCA_031398405.1 Rhodobacterales bacterium
TGCAAGTTGTCGGTGCGGCCCGCGATGTAATCCTCCATCAGGGCAAGGCCGATGCCTTGGGCGATGCCGCCTTCGATCTGGCCTTCGGCGAGGGTCGGGTTGATCACGCGGCCCACATCGTGGGCGGCTGTGATGCGGGTCAGATGGACGGTGCCAAGCTTTTGGTCCACCTCCAGCTCTACCATCTGCGCGCCGTAGCCGTATTGGGCATAAGGGTTGCCCTGGCCCAGTGCGTCGAGCGTGGTGGTGGGCGGATCATAGGTTTCTTCCGCCGACAACGCATAGCCGCGCGCGTCGGTTGGCAGGGTGCGAAGGTCAATGCGGCGAAGCTGCTGGCCGTCGCGGACGTTGATCATCGCGCCTTCCACCTCGAGGTCCGCGCCCTGCCCCGCGTTGGCCAACCGCAGGATCGCCGCCCGAAGGGCACTGGCGGCGGCGAGGGTCGCGCGGCCCGAGACGAAGGTCTGCCGCGATGCCGAGGTTTTGCCGGCGTCGGGGGTCAAGGCAGTATCGGGGCCGATCAGGGTGATCTGGCACGCGGGCAGCCCAAGTGCATCGGCGGCGATCTGGGTCATCACAGTGTTCGAGCCCTGGCCAATATCCGTCGCCCCCTGATGCAGCACGATCCGCCCCTGTGCGGTGATCCCGATGCGCATGGTGGATGGATTGGGCAAGGATGTGTTGCCGCAACCGTACCAGCAAGACGCGACACCAATGCCACGCAAGCGCCCTTTGGTCGGTGGGGCAAGGGGGCGGGTCCAGGCCGGACGCAGGGCCTCAAGACAAGCGGCGATCCCCGCCCCCTGCACCCTTTGGCCCGTACCCGTGGCTTGGCCGTCACGCAAAGCGTTCAGGATGCGGAACTCCAGCCGGTCAAGGCCGGCTTTGTCGGCCAACTGATCATACAGTGTCTCTTGCCACAGCGCAGCTTGCGGCACGCCAAAGCCCCTGAAGGCACCGGACACCGGGCCGTGCGTGTGCACCGCCCTTGCGCGGGCAAGCAGGGCGGGGGTGAAGTACGGCCCCGACACATGCACGGGCACACGGTTGGCAACAGTCGGCCCCCAACTGGAATAGGCCCCCGTGTTGAACCGGCCCTCGAACTCCATCCCCGTGATGAGGCCTTGGGCGTCGCATCCGATGCGGCCCTGCATTTCCGCCGGGTGGCGTTTGGTGGTAGAGGCCATGCTTTCAGACCGGGTGTAGGTCATACGGCAGGGTCTGCCGGTTTTCAGGGCGACCAGCCCGATCAGAGGTTGCAAGCTGATGTCGAGCTTGGACCCGAAGCCGCCACCGACCGCTGAGGGGATGATGCGGACGCGTTCAGACGCAAGGGCCAGAATGGCGGCGGTGTCGTCGCGGTCCATGTAGGGGGCTTGGGTGCAGGCGCGGATAACCAGCGTGTCGCCGTCCATCCATGCAGCCCCGGCCTCTGGCTCGATGTAGGCGTGTTCGACATAGGCTGTTTGCATGCTGCCCTGAACCACATGCGCAGAGGCGACAAGGGCACCTGCAGCATCGCCCCGGATCACCCGCCCTTCGATCAGACGGTTGGCGGGGCGGGTGTCGTGCAGCAGCGCGGCGCCGTCCACTTCGGCATCCGCGGGGGTCAGGAGTGCGGGCAGCGGGGTCCATGTCACCGGAAAGGCGGGAAGGTCGGCCCCGGGCTCCAGCGCCACCACGGCCACACATTCACCGCGAAAGCGGGCCGGAGAAGCCGCGATGGCGGGTTGGTCGGCAAAGGCCGGGATCACGCCAAAGGCGTTGCGGCCCGGAATGTCGGCAGCGGTATAGACGGCCACAACCCCGGGCTGGCGGGCATAGGCGGCCAGATCGCCAAAGGTGAAATCACTGTGCGGATGCGGACTGCGGATGGCCTTCACCACCAACGCGCCTTCGGGCGCTTCATCTGCGCCAAAGCTGTCGCCCGCCACCTTGGCTGCGCCATCGACGCGGGGCAGGCGTTGGCCGACAGACGGGCCCTGCAACGGCGCAACCTGCCCCCCGGCGTCACACACCGCCGCGATGATCTTGGCATAGCCGGTGCAGCGGCACAGAACCCCGCCCAAAGCCTGCGCGGCCTGCGCCGGGGTGGGCGCGGGTGTACAGGCCAGCAATTCCGTTGCTGCCATCAGCATGCCCGGAGTACAGATACCGCATTGCGCAGCCCCGTGCCGCAGAAAGGCCGCGCGCAGATGGGTAAGAATGGGGGTGTCCCCTTCCACGGTCTGCACAGCGCAGCCCTGCACGCGGGCAACGGGCATGAGGCAGGCGCAGACGGCGCGGCCATCCACCAGCACGGTGCAGGCCCCGCAATCGCCCGCATCGCAGCCGACCTTGGTGCCCTTGGCCCCAAGGCTTTCGCGCAAAACCTCGGTCAGGCGTTCGGTCGGGGCGGCGGTGCTGGTGACGGGCTGGCCGTTGAGCATAAAACCGATCATGCGACACCTGCGGCGATGGCTACGGCGCGGGCGACCAGCTCCGTTGCGGCAGTCGCGCGGTAGCTGGCGGTTGCGCGGATGTCCTCGATGGGCGTCAACGCGACCATCACATCGGCCTCGCGCACTGACCCGGCAAGCTGGGCCACGGCAACCCCGGTCAAGGCGCGTTCCACCAAGGGCAGCCTTTGGGCCACGCCGGAACAGGCCCCGACCGCCACGGCAACCTGCGTCGCAATGCCGCCCACGACCACAACCCGTGCGGCCACCATGGCAATTGAGATCACCAGATAGGCCCGCGCGCCCAGTTTCAGAAATGCCGATCCGCCCGCCAGCCCTGCCTCCGGCAGATGCACCGCCACCAGCAGTTCACCTTCACGAAGTGCCGTCTTGCGGGGCGCCAGCAGAAACTCTGACAACGCCATGCGCCGCGTGCCCTGCGCCCCGGTCAGTTCCACCACGGCATCGCACACCAACAACGGTGGCACGCCATCGGCGGCTGGCGAGGCGTTGCACAGGTTGCCGCCAAGGGTACCCGCGTTCTGGATCTGGCGTCCACCAACTGCCCCCGCCGCCTGCTGCAAGGCTGCCAGCGCCGGGGGCAAATCCGCCTCGGCAACGTCAGACCATGTGGTGCAGGCCCCGATGCGCATCCCATGCCCGGCCTGCATCCCCCGCAAAGCAGCCACCCCGGTCAGGTCAAGCACAGGTCCCGCCAATCGCACGCCTGCGGCAGGATAAATGTCGGTGCCCCCGGCCAGCACGCGTCCGCCACCCGCCAGAAACGCAAGGGCGGCATCCAGCGTGTCGGGGCGGCAATAATCCTGCATCAGCCATCCAGAACTGTTTGTGTGACAACAGTCTGCGTCGCAGTCCTGACCCTGTCAACGATATTGGCATAGTTCGCTCATCTTATCATGCGGGCTGCCAGAACTGTTCGCAACTTTGTTGCGTGCCGGGATGCCAGCGGCTATGGCAAGCCAATGATGACCCAAAATCCCCGCTACGCCCTTGATGATCAGGTTGGCTACATTCTGCGTCGGGTGACGCAGCGGCATCTGGCGATCTTTTCTGCGGCCATTCCCGAGGTCACGACGACTCAATTCGCGGTGTTGGCACGGTTGGCTGAACTGGGACCACTGTCGCAAAACCTGCTGGGGCGTGAGGTGGCAATGGACGGGGCCACCGTCAAGGGCGTGGTGGGCCGGCTGGTGCGGCTGAATCTTGCGGCGACCATGCCCGACCCCGAAGACCGCCGCCGCCTGACCGTAACCCTGACCGACACCGGGGCCGCCCTTGTGGCAGCGCGCATCCCGACGGCCCTTGGCGTGACGAATGACACGCTGGCTCCGCTGAATGAGACCGAGCGTAGAGCGCTGCTGGCGCTACTGTCGCGCCTGATCTGAATGGCGCGCCCGAAAGGCAGCAACCTCGGCAGGTGTCGGCTGCTGACCCGTAAAGGTCAGCACATAGGCAGGGATCCGGTGAAGCCGCAGGGCAAAACTTTCTTCCCGGCGCATGGCAATATAACCCACTTGGGTCAGATAGATGGTGCGCGCCCGGGTTTCCGCCTCGGTCGCGTCAAAGCCATAGCGTTGGAACATCGCGTCAATGGCGGCAATCCGGGCATCATCGGTGGCGGTCAGCACCTCTGACAGGGCCGCGTCTCGCAAGGCCCAAGCGCGAATGGCAAACTCCATCTTCGCATCAAAGAGACCAGGGTTGATCCAGCAGTCAAACAGGTTAAGCACGGCCTGCGCAATCGTGGGGGCCGGATTTTCCGTGCGGGCGACCAGATTGGCGGTGTTGCGACTTTGCCAACGCGTGATCAGGCCTGCCAGCAGCGCCTCACGATCTGCAAAGTGCCAGTAGAACGACGTGCGCGATAATCCCAGACGACTTGCCAGCGGCATCACCTTGACAGCCTCAACTCCGCCCTCGATCAGCAAGGTATAGGCCGAATCCAGCCAGAGCTCTGCCGAACCCCGCCAACCGCGTTCCGTGTGTGCCTGATCATCCATCGCTTCAGCCTAAGGGTGAACCGCGCCGACCGCAACATCGACCAAAATTGACACTTATGTCGATTTTATGTTTGACGCCGCGCCTGCCCTGCCTATCCTGCCGTTTGGAACCCCGGGAGGCACCGATGCGCAACGACCCACTCTTGCAACCCTACCAGTTAAAACATCTGACGCTGCGCAATCGGATCATGACCACCAGCCATGAACCCGCCTACCCCGAAGACGGCATGCCAAAAGACCGCTACCGCCTGTACCATCTGGAACGCGCCCGCGCGGGGGTCGCGCTGACCATGACCGCAGGGTCTGCGGCGGTATCGAAAGACAGCCCCCCGGTGTTCAACAACATCCTCGCCTACAAGGACGAAGTGGTGCCATGGATGCGCCGTCTGGCTGATGATTGCCACGAGGCAGGCGCTGCCGTGATGATCCAACTGACCCACCTTGGCCGCCGCACCCGGTGGGACAAGGGCGATTGGCTGCCGGTGGTGGGGGCCAGCGGCGCGCGTGAACCCAGCCACCGGGCGTTCCCTAAAGTGATCGAGGATTGGGACATCGCCCGCATCATCACCGACTACGCCGATGCTGCCGAACGGATGCAGGCGGCGGGGCTCGATGGGGTAGAGTTTGAATGTTACGGCCACCTGATGGACCAGTTCATGTCGCCGCTGACCAACACGCTGGCCGCACCTTATGGCGGGTCACTGGAAAACCGGGCGCGCTTTGCGATGGAGGTTCTGGCCGCCTGCCGAAAACGGGTAGGGGAAAACTTCCTTCTGGGGGTGCGCTATACGGCAGATGAAGATACCCCCGGGGGTATTCCGGCAGATGAAGGCATCGCCATCGGCAAGATGTTCCGCGATTCAGGCTTGGTCGATTTCCTGAACATCATCAAAGGCCGCATTCACACTGACCCCGCGATGACCGATGTGATCCCGATTCAAGGCATGGCCTCGGCCCCGCATCTGGATTTCGCGGGCCGGGTGCGGGCCGAAGTCGGCCTGCCCACTTTCCACGCCGCCCGCATTCCCGATGTGGCCACGGCCCGTTATGCCATCCAGTCCGGCCAGTTGGATATGGTCGGCATGACCCGCGCCCATATGGCGGACCCCCATGTGGTGCGCAAGATCATCGAAGGCCGCGAAGAAGACATCCGACCTTGCGTGGGCGCGACCTACTGTCTTGACCGCATTTATCAGGGCGGCATGGCCCTGTGCATTCACAACCCGGCCACGGGGCGCGAAGAAACCATGCCGCATGATATTGCGGCGGCCCCTGTGCCGAAACGGGTGGTCGTGGTTGGGGCCGGGCCAGCAGGACTTGAGGCGGCAAGGGTTGCGGCAGAGCGCGGCCATCATGTGACCGTGTTTGAGGCCGCAGGCGTGCCCGGGGGGCAGGTGGCCCTGACCGCCAAGACCAAACGCCGGGCCGAGATGATCGGCATCATCGACTGGCGCATGGCGCAATGTGCGGCCAAGGGGGTGGAATTCCGGTTTAACTCTTGGGCCGAAGCGGACGATATTGTGGGGCTTTCGCCGAACGTGGTGATCGTGGCCACGGGGGGGATGGCGCAGAAGGATATTCTGGAGGGTGGCAATGATCTGACCGTCTCAGCGTGGGACATCTTGTCGGGCGATGTGAAACCCGGCACCAATGTGCTGCTTTATGACGATGCAGGCGACCATACCGCCTTGCAAACCGCCCAACTGCTGGCCGAATCCGGCGCGCATGTCGAGGTGATGACCCCCGACCGTACCTTCGCGCCCGATGTGATGGCGATGAACCTTGTGCCCTATATGCGCGCGCTGCAAGACCGCGATGTGACCTTCACCGTCACCTACCGCCTGCGCAGGGTCGAACCTGACGGCAACCAGATCAAGGCCACAATCGGCAGCGATTATATGGAGTTGGCGTTAAACCGCCACTATGACCAAGTGGTGGTGAACCATGGCACGGTGCCGCTGGACGATTTGTATTTCACGCTGAAGCCGCTGTCCGAAAATCTGGGCGCGGTGGATTATGACGCGCTGATCGCGGGCCAGCCGCAGCTGCTGAACGGCGGGCCAGCGGGCTTCCGGCTGTACCGCATTGGCGATGCGGTTGAGGCGAGAAATACCCACGCGGCGATCTATGATGCGCTGCGGTTGGTGAAGGATATTTGATGCTTGTGTGGGTTGACAGCGCCGGGGGTTTCACACCTCCGGAACTCCGTGGGATATTTTTCGACAGAAAATCAGTCAGCGAAGCAAGGGAAGCATCAGGGCGAAAAGTTCGGCTTGGGAGGAGATCGCACAGCGGGCATAGAGTTGCTTGCGGAACACCTTCACGGTCTGCGCAGCCACCCCAAGCCGTAAGCCGATGGAGGGCGTGGAATGGCCGCGCAGGATCAGCAGCGCCACTTCGGCCTGACGCGGCGACAGGTGCAGGCCTTGCGCGGCAAGGGCTGCGATCAAGTCATCGTCCACATTTTGCACAGGACCAAAGTCGGCGGCAAGCCCAGCCCAATGCGTCTCGGCAAGCGCTGAGATGATCGGGGCAAGGCGTTGGCAGGTTTCCACCTCCCGCGCGGTGAAGGGCTGGTTCGATGTCGCATCGCGGCCGATGCACAGGTTAAGCGCGACACCCGGGGCGGGATAGGCAAGAAAGACCACCTCATCCACCAGCGTGGTTTGGCGGTAGTATTCAAGGAAATAACGGCTACGGTGAAACGCATCCGGTGCGATATCCGTCAGACGGTAGGCCCCGGCAGGCGCGCGGCTGAGGTGCAGATCGCGGCAGGGGTCCAAAAGGTAGGCCCCGCGCAGATAGATGCTGTCAAGGTGGGCATACACGGCCGGGCGGTCGGAATGGGTGAACAAGACCTGCGGCGCGCCTGTCCCGCGATAGGCCACCACGATCAGGTTATCCGGAGCGACGGCACGGCGCAAAAATCCGTGCAGCGCAGCTTCAAAGCCGGGTCTCCCCACGCGGCGGACGGTTTCGGCCAATTGGCTTTCGGCGAGGTTGGGGAGCGGATGCAGGGCTATACCTCTCTGGGGGTATATACCCCCCGGATGGGTTTGTTTTAGCTTGATATCACAATTTCAGGGGTATGGATACGCCAATGGACGCTGTCGAAATTAGGTCCGTGGTCAAACGGTATGGCACTGTGACCGCCCTGCATGGGGTCAGCCTTACCATTGGCGACAACCAGTTTTTCACGCTTCTTGGCCCCTCAGGCTGCGGCAAGACCACTCTGTTGCGCCTGATCGCGGGGTTTGAGGCGGTCAGTGAGGGGGAAGTCCGCCTGTTCGGCGAAGATATCGCGGGGCTGGAGCCGAACTTGCGCCCGGTCAACACGGTGTTTCAGAACTACGCCCTGTTCCCGCATATGTCGGTGCTCGACAACGTGGCTTTCGGCTTGAAGATGAAGGGCATGGATCTGGCGGCGCGTGAGGCGCGGGCGGGCAAGATGCTGGAGATGGTGCATCTGTCGGACTTTGCCGACCGGATGCCGCAACAGTTGTCAGGCGGCCAGCAACAGCGGGTGGCACTGGCGCGCGCGCTTGCCCCGGAGCCGCGCGTATTGCTGCTGGATGAGCCGTTGTCGGCGCTGGATTTGAAGCTGCGGCAGGCGATGCGGGTGGAACTGAAACAATTGCAGGAACAGACGGGCATCACCTTTATCTTCGTGACGCATGATCAGGAAGAAGCCCTGACGATGAGCGACCAGATCGCGGTGATGAGCAACGGACGCGTCCAGCAGATTGGCACGGCGCGGCAGATATACGAGGCCCCGGCCAACAGATTTGTGGCCGATTTTATTGGCGAAACCAACTTGTTGCCGGTCGAAGTTGAGACTGTGGTTGAAGGCCGTGCGACCGTGGTTCTGCCGGGTGGTCACCGCGTTCTGTGCCCCGCCGATGCGGCCACACCGGGCAGGCACCACCTGTCAATCCGGCCTGAACGGATCAGCCTTTCAGATGCGGGCGACATCCGCGCTGTGGTTGAACGGGTGATCTATCTGGGCACCGATCTGCAAATCCTGACGCGCTTGCCAGGCGGGACGCCGCTGCATCTGCGGCTGCAAAACTCGGCGCGAATTGCGGCTCCCAGTGCTGGGGCGACGGTCGGACTGCATCTGGAGGAAGGTGCCGCGCGCCTTTTGGTGGACTGATGGCAGTGCTGCCCACCAAAACGCCCGACACTGGCGGCACCGCGCGCACAACGCCTCTGTTGCTGCCGACTTGGGTGGTGATCGGGGTATTCCTGCTGGTGCCGGTGTTGCTGATGGCGGTTTATTCGGTGCTGACGAAGGAATTCCGCGGCGGCGTGATATGGGAGTTCTCGCCTGCCGCTTATGACCAGTTCTTTGTCACCCGCGGATTGTTCGGCGACGAGCCTGCGCAGATCGAATGGACATATATCGGCATCTTCTGGCGGTCGATCTGGCAAGCCGCAGTGGCCACCCTGATCTGCCTGATCGTCGGCTTTCCGACCGCCTTCTTCATCGCCACCCGGCCCCCGGCCAGCCGGGGTATCTGGTTGTTTCTGATCACCATTCCCTATTGGGTCAACTTGCTTATCCGCACGGTCAGCCTGAAGTTCCTCTTACGAGACAACGGCCCGCTGAACGAGGCGTTGATGGCGATTGGCTTTATAGATGGCCCCCTGCCTTTGGTCAACACCAACCTCGCGGTGGCGCTGGTGACCGGCGGCAACGGCGGCATCGGCTTCGGCATGGCCGACGCGATGGCGGAAG
>JANNNF010000340.1:0-2677 GCA_031398405.1 Rhodobacterales bacterium
GTCGGGAAGCACGCCCGCCTCTTGTGCCGCCGACACCATCTTTTTCATGGCCCGGCCCAGCAGACACACGGTACGATCTGCCGCCCGCCCAGCCTCGGCCAGCGTTTTCAGACGCGCGACGTTGGACGCGAATGTGGTGGCCACAACCATGCCGCCCGCCCCCATGATCAATTCCTTGATCGGGTCTTTGATCGTGGCCTCAGACCGGCCTGCGTGCAGCGAAAACACGTTGGTGCTGTCACACATCAGCGCCTTCACGGCGCGTTCCGCCGCAATCGCCTCAAACCTTGCGTCATTCCAGCCTTCGCCAACCTGCGGGGTCGCGTCCAGCTTGAAGTCGCCTGTATGCACGATGCGGCCTGCAGGCGTGTCGATCACCAAGGCCGAGCTTTCAGGGATCGAGTGGCTGACCGGTACGAACTGTACCTTGAACGGGCCAAGTTCCACCGTTTCGGGGCGCGGTTCAACGATGGTGATCGCATCACCGGGCAGGCCATACTCCTCCATCTTCAAGCGGCCCAGAACGGCGGTAAAGCGGCGGGCGAAAACCTTTTTCTTCAGGCGCGGCCACAGGTGGCCGAGTGCTCCGATATGGTCTTCATGGGCGTGGGTGATGAAAATCCCCTCAAGCCGGTCGAGGCGTTTTTCAAGCCATGAGATATCGGGCATGATCAGATCCACGCCCGGCGAGCCATCCATATCCGGGAAAGTCACGCCTAGATCCACCAGGATCAGACGTTCCTTGCCGACAGGGCCATAGCCGTAGACGTAACAGTTCATGCCGATCTCCCCGGCGCCGCCAAGGGGAAGATAGATCAGCCGGTTGGTATTCATGTGGTATCCTTATTATACGCGTTGATCAGGACAAGGCCATGTATGGTCAGGTCGTCCTCGATCACATTAAAAACGTCGGTTCCTTGGGCAAACAGAGACGCGAGTCCGCCAGTCGCAATGATTTTCATGGGGGCCGACCGTTCGCGGCGCACTTCGCGCACGATGCCTTCGATCAACCCGACATAGCCCCAATACACGCCAGACTGCATGCAAGCCACCGTATTCGTGCCAATTGCCCGCGTCGGTTTGGCCACATCTATGTGCGGCAGAGCGGCGGCGGCGCTGTGCAGGGCCTCAAGGCTTAGATTAACCCCAGGCGCAATCACCCCGCCCACATAAGCGCCGTCATGGTCCACCACATCAAAGGTGGTGGCAGTGCCGAAATCGACGATGATCAGGTTGCCGCCATGGCGTTCAAACCCGGCCACCGTGTTTACCAGACGGTCAGGACCGACCGTGGTGCCCGCATCGACCCTTGGAGCCACAGGCAGCACACATTCCGGTTTGCCCACCACCAGCGGGCGGCAGTCATAATAGCGGTTGCACAGAACGCGCAGATTGAACACCACGCGCGGGACGGTGCTGGAGATGATGGCCTCGGTGATCGTGGCCTCGGTGCGGGTCATCTGCATCAGGCTGGTCAGCCAGACGAAATATTCATCCGCCGTGCGTTTGTGGTCGGTGGCGATGCGCCACGTGGACAGGAATTTCGCGCCGTCCCAAATGGAAAACACGGTGTTGGTATTACCGCAGTCGATGGCCAAAAGCATGGGGTGGCCTTTCAGAAAAACACCTCTGCCGCAGGGATTGCGACAGGGCCATAGGGGGTGCCGAGGATTAGATTGCCATGCGCGTCTATGGTCTGGAAGGTGCCGGTGCGATCCTGGGTGCCGGTGCGGGCGCGGATGGGCTCGCCCAGACGGGCGGCATGGGCCAGCCAGGCGCCGCGGATCGGGGCAAAACCTTCCATTGTGAACATCTGTTCCCAATGCGCATAGGCGGGGGCGAGAGCATTCAGGAAAACCTCGGGTGAGACGCGCACCCCGGTTTCGGTCAGCAGCGATACCGGAAGCACAGACCCGGGTTCCACTTGCGAAGCACCCGGCGCGCCGATCAGGTTGACGCCGATGCCAATGCACAGGGTCTGCCCCCCAGCCCCGACAGATTGGCTTTCCAGCAAGATGCCCGCCACCTTGCCGCCGTTCAAGAGCACATCATTAGGCCATTTCAGCGCGAAGGACGCGGGCAACCCGGTCAAGGCGACAAACGCATCGCGCAGCGCAAGCGAGGTGACAAAGGATCGCAGCGCCACCACCACGGGCGGCTCAACAGGCCGCAACACCAGCGTGCCGTAGAAGTTGCCGCGCGGGCTGGCCCAAGGCCGAGCGCGACGCCCCCGGCCTGCGGTTTGTTCCACCGCCAAGATCCATGTGGGGACTGTGCATCCCTGCCGAAAGCCTTCGGCATTGGTGCTGTCAACTGTGGCCAGCAGGTGCTTGTCCACACCTGCAGGCCAGTCGGGGTCAGCGGACAAGGGCTTCCGCCGCTATGGCCGCCGCAGGTTCAATCCCGAACAGATTGATCACTCCGACCAGCATGATCGCTGCCACGCCCATCAGGACCACCCATTGCACCGGTGACATGCGGCTTTCCAGCGGCTCGCCTTCACTGCCGAAATACATGTAGAACACGATGCGCAGATAGTAGAATGCCCCGATCACGCTTGCCACAGCCCCCGCCAATGCCAGCCAGCCCATGCCTGCATCGACAGCCGCTTTTAAAACATAGAACTTCCCGAAAAAGCCCACCATCGGCGGCACCCCGGCAAGGCTGAACATCAAAA
>JANNNF010000378.1:0-3389 GCA_031398405.1 Rhodobacterales bacterium
GCTGAAATCCTGTGCAGCGGCCACAATGGGGGTGCGGGAAATCTCACCCTCGGCCACCAGCATCGCATCCTTTTCGCCGCTGGCCTTTTGGGCCGCCTTGATGCGGTCAGGATATTTTTTCTGGTCGCGGAAATGCAGCGGGTCCACCACCGCTTCTGGCACCTTCACTTCGGTGAAAATGCCGCCGTCAAACAGCGCGACAAAGCGGTCACGCGGGCTGATGTTCATGTGGTGGTTGCAGTTGGAACAGACGTTCTGCGCCGCCTCAAGTTCGCGGTGAAACAGCATCGTGCCGCATTCCGGGCATTTGGTCCACAAATTCTCGGGCATCTCGCGACGCGAGAACAGCGAGTTGATCTTGGGGCGGACGTAGTTCGAAATCCAGTTCATGCGGGCTGCCCTATCGTGCCGTCGGTTGGCCCTTCAGATAAGCGACAGGGGCGGCAAATGCAATCGGCATGGGGGAATGGGATGTTGCAGGCGCGGACAGTGATCGGCTGGACAAAGACACCTGCAGCAACCAGATGACGCAGGCTGATCGCGTCAGAATGCTGGCGTGGAGGTGCCTTTATTGATAAAGTTGTTAGGTTGGACTTGCTTTCCATGCCGCATTGCAAATCAGTTCTTCTTCAATCAAAGGGCCACCCATGACCCCGTCAGACCCGTTGTTCTCCACGCAGTTCCACCTTGCGATGATCGGAAACATCAGGGTCATCTGGGATGAATTTCAGGGTCAAGGCATAAAGGTTGCCGTATATGACAACGGCGTACAGGCCGCGCACCCGGATCTGAGCGGAAACTATGATGCATCCCTGCACTTCCGCTATGGTGGAACAACGTATAATCCGGCCCCGCTGAACAACAGTGCGGGACACGGGACTTCTGTCGCCGGTATCATCGGGGCGGCACAGGGAAATGGGCGCGGTGGTGTTGGGGTGGCCTTCGGTGTCAGCCTGACCAGCATGAATTATCTTGATGTGCTGCAAAATTTTCACAACCCCGACAATCCCAGCCAGATGGAAATTTATGCGGCGGCCATGCGGCACGCCGCAAAATTTGACATCATGTCAAATAGCTGGAGCTGGATAGGCAGCTTTGCCTATGACCAGAATTTGGCAAATGCTCACAGCTATGCCAGTCGCGATGTCGCGTTTTTTGAGCAGGTATCAGGCCTTGGCCGCAATGGTCTGGGAACAGTGATTGTTCAGGCGGCAGGCAATGACGGGCTCGATGTCGGCGGGGACGGCTGGCATGTGTCACGCAATTCGCTGACAGTTTCGGCCACCGACAGTGCCGGCTTTGCCGCGTCCTATTCAAACTGGGGCCCCGCGATCCTGATTGCGGCCCCTGCGGCAGAGGTAACGACCGATCTTGTCGGGGGCGGAGGCTACAACAGGACGGCAAACGACAGCGACCCCCTGCCGCTGGATTATACCGGGCAGTTTGGCGGTACATCAGCGGCAACGCCGGTGGTGTCAGGTGTGGTCGCGTTGATGCTGGACGCAAACGCCGCGCTGGGCTGGCGCGATGTGCACAACATTCTGGCGCTGACAGCCTCGCACACAGGGTCGGCCTATGGGGCTGCGGGTTCGGGGGATGAAGTAGGCAGTTGGGCTGTGTTGGGCGGCGGCAATAGCTGGAATGGCGGAGGCCGGGCAATACACTATTCCTACGGATACGGAATGGTAGACGCCTTCGCCGCCGTGCGCGTGGCCGAAGCATGGGCGGCAATGGGCCAAGCCGCGCAAACCTCGGCCAATGAAATCTCGACTTTGCTTGACTACCTTGGCCTGCGGCGGGTCATCCCGGTTTATGACACGGTGACCGACAGGCCCGGCCTGCGCGAAATTGCGCTGACCACGGCGCAGCACATCGACGTGGAAAGCGTTCTGGTCACCATTGATCTGGCTCATTACCTGGCCAGTGATCTGGTGATATCACTGGTGGCCCCCGACGGGGCAATCTTGCCCGTGTTGTCGGATGCGATCAACGCGGCGATGTTTGGCGGGCGGCTGGAATGGACCTTTGGCATTGAAGGTTTGCGCGGCTATGACAGTTCCGGCACGTGGAAAGTGCGGGTAGAAAACTTCGGCTCTGCGTCAGGCGGATACATCTACGACGCGCAGATAGAGTTTTTCGGCAGTGCGGCCTCAGTCAACGATGTCTTCCACTTTACCGACGATTTTCGCGCACTTGCCATCATCGAGCCTGAACGCACCAGCATCGACGAGCTGGATGGTGGCACTGATTGGCTGAATTTCGCCGCTATCGCGGGAAAAGTCGTGGCGAATATGGCAGCCAACGGCACGATCAGCGTGGATGGAGTGCTCTGGACCCGGTTCGCAATTGGGACGGACGAGATAGAGAATTTCCATTCGGGGGATGGCGCGGACCAGATCACGGGAAATACGCTGCTGAATCAGATCAGAGGCGCGCGTGGCGACGATCTGATCAAAGGGCTTGGGGGCAGAGATACTCTGATCGGCGGAGCGGGGAATGACAAACTTGATGGTGGCACGGGGAAGGATGTCATTGACGGCGGGTTTGGCAATGACCTGCTGGCCGGGGGCACGGGCAACGATACCCTGACAGGCGGCGCGGGTGCGGATACTTTTGCTTTTATTGGGAGTTTTGGCAGGGATGTGATCACTGACTTCCAAGATAACCTGGATACACTGCGCCTTGATGATGCAATATGGGGGGGCGGGCTGACCATTGCGCAACTGCTGGCGCAGCACGCGGTGTACACGTCCGCAGGAACTGCGGTTCTGACATTTGGCACCGCTGCGCTGACGTTGACAGGTGTCAACAACTACGCCCTGTTGTTGGATGATATTCTGATTTTTTAGGGCACGAAACGGTCTTCGGGCAAGCGCAATATCAGGTTCGGGTCGATGCAGACGCCTTCCCACACATCCCACAGGCTGCTGTGCCCGACACCAAAGAAATTGCCGCCGGTTTGAGCCAGCATATCGGTCATCACCTGAAAATGGATATGCGGGGCCCAGCCACCGTTTTCGTGCCAGTTGCCCAGATGGGCAATCAGTTGGCCGGGCTCGACCCTGTCACCCGGCTGCAAAAGGCCAGGCAGAGTGCCTGCAAGGTGGCCATAAAGGGTGTGGAACGTCACATCCCCCGCCTGATGGTCAAGGATCAGCGTATTGCCATAATCCAGCGGGTCGGAGTTGTAGGTGACGTGGCGCACCGTGCCCGCAAGTGGCGCATAGACCGGCGTCATGGCCGGGGCGAATACGTCGATCCCCAGATGCCGGGTGCGGCGTTCGGGGCTGGCGGCATCGGCAAACTGGGCGGTGCGGTAGACATGGCGATCCTCGCCATAAGTGCCGATTCCGTAGGGTACGCCTTTGGCGGCAAACCATGCATCAAAG
>JANNNF010000479.1:0-10857 GCA_031398405.1 Rhodobacterales bacterium
GTCCATAGGCCGCCACAAACTGGTCCAGCGGCATCTCTGACGGGCGAAGAAAGCGTTTGTGCGGGTGGGTTTTTGCCCAGTGTTCCGCGATCTGCCCGCGGCTCGCGAACCACACGCTTTCGTGCGACGCGGCATAATCCAGAAAGCGGATCAGGCCCGCGATCTTGCCGGGGCGACCGATCAGGCGGCAGTGCAGACCGATGGAGAACATCTTGGCCGCGCCCTGCTGTCCTTCGGTGTAAAGGGTATCGAAACTGTCTTTGAGGTACTGATAGAACTGCTCGCCATCAGTATAGCCGGGGGCGGTGGCAAAACGCATGTCATTGGCCTCCAGCGTGTAGGGGATCACCAACTGGTCCCGCGCCCCCGCTTCGCGCCAATAGGGCAGATCGTCATCGTAGGTGTCAGAGATCCAGTCGAAAGACCCTGTTTCAGAGGTCAGGTTCACGGTGTTGAGCGAGCAGCGCCCGGTGTACCAGCCGCGCGGAGGAGCGCCCACCACCTCGGTGTGCAGGCGGATGGCTTCGGCGATCTGGGCGCGTTCAACGTCAAGGGGCATGTCGCGGTGATCGACCCATTTCAGGCCATGCGACGCGATTTCCCACCCCGCCGCCTTCATTGCATCCACCTGTTCAGGATTGCGGGCAAGGGCAGTGGCGACGCCGTAAATGGTGACAGGCAGATCACGGGTGGTGAACAGGCGGTGGAGGCGCCAGAACCCGGCGCGGGCACCGTAGTCGTAAAGGCTTTCCATGTTCCAATGGCGTTGCCCCGGCCAAGGGGCGGCCCCAGCGATGTCAGACAGGAACGCCTCTGACCCGCCGTCGCCGTGCAGGATGCTGTTCTCGCCGCCCTCTTCATAGTTCAAGACCAGAGAAATGGCGATCTTTGCCCCACCCGGCCATTGCGCATCGGGGGCATTCGGGCCGTAGCCACGGAAATCACGGGGGTAGCGGTGCAAGGGATGCTCCTTTGACGGCGGTATCTTCATCTTAGGATGGAAGATCGGCAGAGTTTTTCAAAATATCCGCGAAAGACTTGCATGGTGCGGCAGTGGTCGCAATGGCGGGCAAATCGTGGCTTACTGGCTCTGACACCGACAAATGGAGAAACCGATGGGAACGGGCCGGCTGACAACGCATGTACTGGACACCGCACTGGGCAAGCCTGCGGCGGGGGTTACAATCACGCTCTACCGGGTGACGGGGAACAGCCGCGCGCAGATCGCACAGACTGTGACCAATGAAGACGGTCGGACCGATGCGCCGATGCTTGCGGGTACGGCGCTGACGACGGGGGTTTATGAGCTGATTTTTGCCGCAGGAGATTACTTGCGCGCCACAGGGCAGGCGACCGGCAACACCTTGTTTCTGGATCATATCCCGATCCAGTTTGGCGTACCGGACGCGGACCATCATTATCATGTTCCATTGTTGATCAGCCCCTTCGCCTATTCCACCTATCGCGGCAGTTGAAACCTGACTTGCGGGATGGGGCAATCTTGTGGTTTGTGACGGGGTAATTTGACCTTTCATGGAGCCATCCCGATGTTTCGTTTTTCTGCTTTTGCCGCTGCCCCCGTATTCGTTTTGCTGATGGGCGGCGTGGCCCACGCCGCGCTGACCGCTGATCAGGTGTGGGCGGGCTGGAAAGAGGCCGCAACCTCGGCTGGCCTGACTGTGACGGCGGCAACCGAAGTGTCGGATGGCGGCGTGCTGACGCTGAACGGCGTGTCGGTGGCGGGCAATGGCAGCACGATCACTGTGTCCGACATGACCCTGACCGAAGAAGACGATGGCAGCGTCACGGTGGCGCCTGCGGCTGAGATCAAGCTGGATATGGGGGCTGATGGCGGCAGCGCTTTGGTGACATCCGAGGGGCTGGTGATTTCAGTATCGGAAGGTGAGACCGGGCTGGATTACGGCTTTGCTGCCGACCTGTTGAAGATGGCGGTCGACAGCACCCACCCGCCAGCCGTAGCCCCTGCGGACGGGACCCAAGCTGTTCCTGCCACATCAAGTGCGACAGTTTCGATGACCGCACTTGAGGGCGGTTTTGCGGGTGCTGCGGGCGACAACAATGCAGTGTCGATTACGCTGGCAACGGATCTGCTGGCCTATGAAATCCACGATGCCGATGCCAGCCTGCAGATGAAGACCAGCCAGTCGAATGAAACTGCTGATCTTTCGGCGGAGATCGATCTGGTGTTGCCCAAGACGCTTGCACTTGCGGCCCTGACCAGCCCCGAGGCATTTTCAACCGCGCTGAAGGAAGGCATGGAGCTGACGGCCAACATTGAACAGGGGGCCACCAAAGGCACTTCCGTGCAGGAAACGCCGGTCATGCCGATGGACATGACGTTCAACGCGGCCCCCGGCAAAACCACAGTTTCAATAAATGCCGATGCGATTGTCATGGATTCGATGGGCGAGGGGCTGGAGTTTATTGTGAAATCGTCGATGCTGCCGACCCCACAAGTGACGCTGAATACCGGCGCGATTGAGGTGGGCATGACCATGCCTTTGATCGCGGGCGAAGTGGCAGGCGATTACCGTCTGCTCTTGAAGCTTGCCGATGTGGTGCTGGGCGAGGAGGCATGGGCGCTGTTTGACGCAGGCAAAGTGTTGCCGCGTGACCCGGCACAACTGTCTTTGGATGTGGGCGGCAAAGCCAAGATGGACGTCCTGGCGCTGGCTGCGGCACAGAATAAAGGCATGGTTGAAGTCACCCCGCCAGAACCGCAAAGCTTTGACATTCGCGCCCTGTCTTTGTCGGTCGCAGGGGCGGTGCTGACAGGCACAGGCGCGTTCACGTTTGACAATTCGGCTGCGGCTGCGGGCGGTGCGCCAGTGCCGGTTGGCACGGCGGATGTTGCCCTGACGGGCGGCAACGGGCTGATCGACGGTTTGGTCAAGGCGGGTTTGATGACCGAGGAAGAATCCGCCGGGCCGCGCATGATGCTGGGCGCGTTTGCAACCCCGGGGACAGAGCCTGACAGCGTAACCTCAAAAATCGAAGCCAAAGCTGATGGGCAGATTCTGGTGAATGGTCAGCGCATCAAGTAAGGCGCGCAGCCAAACGCCCGCCGGTCTGATCGACCGGCGGGCGTTTTCTGCACAGTCAGATATCAGGCAAAGATATAATCGCCTTCCACCGGGGCTGCGGCGTTCACCAAGGTGAACTGCACATCGGCCATCGAGTCGCCATCCGTATCGACGAAGACAAAGGTGTTGCTCTCTGACATGGCCGTGGTGATGTCCTCAAAAGTCACGTCGAAAGCCGACAGGTCCAACTTGTCGGTGCCAGAGACGAAATCCAGCAGCCTGTCACTGCCGGTAACGCCTGCAAACACGAAGGTGTCGGTGCCGGCACCGCCGATGTAGGTATCATCGCCCGCGCTGCCATTCAGCGAGTCATTGCCACCACCGCCAACCAGAAAGTCACTGACCTGGCTGCCGATCAAAATGTCATTGCCCATACCCGCGTTGATGTAATTGGACCGTGCCTCTGCCGAGGCATTAAAGGTTTCGCTCGCATTGCTGCCCAGTTGCACCACGGAAAACTGATCTCCCCGCGCAGTACCGCTGACCAGATCGCGCACGTCAAAGGTGAAGGCCCCAGTGCTGACAAAGCGGATGCCTTCATCGTCAAACCGGCTGACGCTACCTGACAACGCGTCAGATGCCCCTTCAGCCTGCACACGTACAGCAAGGCCGCCGTCCTGATTGGCAAGGCTGCCTGCATCACGCGCCACGTTATTGCCCACCTCGGCGCTGGTGAAGGTCAGGCGCACTTGGGTAACGTCTGCGGCTGCCGCCAGATTGACGGTGTCTGTCGAGATGCCAAGGTCAACTTCGTCTGCCCCATCCGTGCTGACGTTCAAGATTGCGGTATCGTTTCCGTTGCCGCCCGCGATTGTGTCTTGGCCCGCGCCGCCGATAATGCTGTCATGGCCGGCGCCACCTTGCAGCAGGTCATTGCCTGCGCCACCAACCAGAAAGTCATCGACCAGGCTGCCGGTCACAGAGTCATTGCCCATACCGGCGTTGATATAGGTCGCGCGCAACCCGTTCAGTTCGCTGAAGGTATCGTTTCCACGGGTTCCCAGTTGCACCACCGAAAATTCATCACCACGCGCTGCACCGCTGACCAGATCGCGCACGTCAAACGTGAAGGCTCCGGTGCTGACGAACCGCATGCCTTCATCGTCAAACCGACTAACGAGGCCGACCGTTACGTCACCCGTGATTTCAGATTGCAGCCGTACGGCGATCGCCCCGTCCTGATTGGCCAAAGTGCCTGCGTCTGTTGCAACACCGTTTCCTACCTCTGCACTGGTAAATGTCAGGCGCACTTGGTTGGTGTTGGCGCCCCCGGCGACGTTGACCGTATCCAAACCACTGCCCAGATTGACAAGATCCAAACCATCGGTGCTGGTGTTGAAGATTGCCACATCGTCACCAAAGCCACCAGAGATGCGGTCATCCCCGGCACCGCCGATAAAGGTGTCATTTCCTCCCTCTCCGCGCAGCCCGTCATTTCCTGCTCCCCCGACCAGAAAGTCGTTGGCCCGCCCGCCGGTTATGTTGTCAGCGCCCATGCCTGCGTTGACGTAATAGGCTGTGGTCTCCGCGGATTCGTCAAAACGATCAGCCCCGGACGTGCCCAATTGCACCACGTCAAACTGATCGCCACGAGCCACGCCGCTGACCAGATCGCGCACATCGAATGTGAACGCGCCGCTGCTTTCAAAGCGGATGCCCTCATCGTCAAAGCGGCTGATGTTGCCCTTCAGGACATCGGCCGCAGCCTCTGCCTGCACACGTACTGCAAGCCCGCCATCCTGATTTGCCAGCGTACCTGCATCACGTGCAGTGCCGTTTCCGACCTCACTGCTGGTGAATGTCACCCGAACCTGCGGTGTTGCCACGCTGGCATCGATGTCTACGAGGTCATCGCCGCCCCCGAGGTCAAGGTTCAACGCGGCGTCTAGTTCGATATCGAATTGAACGGTGTCGTCGTTTTCCATGGTGATTTTCCTTTAATGACGGACATCTGAATCGGCGCTGCTAGCGCAGGATGGAAGCGGCTCACGACCCCGGCAAACACCGGTTCCGTTTGGCTGACCCACAAAAAGATACGTAAAGCAGCCCGCAAGGTTGCAGGCCGAGGGGACGATTTAGGTCACAAAATAGTGAGGAGGCTGTGATCGCCCGAGATGTTAATCCGACTTGTCGCGCAGCGGTTGCAGCAACAAACGATCAAGCCACTGGTCGCGCGGGGCTGCGAAAGCCCCGATACCGGTGATAACTGCATCTTGGCCCGCCAATGGCGCAGCGCAGTATGTTCCGAACAGATGATCCCACCATGGCAGGGTAAAGCCATAATTGCTGTCAGTTTCGGCCTGCACAACAGAATGGTGGACGCGGTGCATGTCTGGTGTCACCAGCACCAACCGCACCAACCGTTCCGCCCGGGCAGGCAGGCGGATGTTGGCATGGTTGAACAAGGAGCAGGCGTTCAAGATCACCTCAAACGCCAGCACGGCCACGGCTGGCGCACCCAGCGCCACGACCACGCACAGCTTTAGCGCCATCGACAGGATAATCTCAACCGGATGAAACCGCAGGCCGGTAACCGTGTCCACATCGGGGTCGGCGTGGTGCATCCGGTGAAGCCGCCAAAGCCCGGGGACCGCGTGAAACAACCTGTGTTGCGCCCAGATCGCAAGGTCGAGCGCCAAAAGGGTCAACAATGCCTCAAGCCAACCGGGCCAATTCAGCAGGTTGAACAGGCCGTAGCCCTGATCCCGCGCCCAGATCGCAGCGCCTACGGCTGCCAGCGGAAAGGCCAGCCGCACCAGAGCGGTATCCAGCGCCACCAACGCAAAGGTATTGGACCAGCGCAGCAGGCGCGGCAGGTCTTGGCGGCGGTGTGGTGACGCCAGCTCCCAGGCCATCATCACGGCCAGCACAGTCAGAAAACCTACCAACCTGATGGTTGTTTCTTGCACCTGTTATCGCCTGTCCCACATGGCCGCGATATAGCTGGCCGTCATCAGATCAAGATGCGCGCCGCCGCCATTCTTGGCAATTGTTATATCTGCGTCGCTGGTGCGGGCATATATTTCGGGCGGGTCATAATAGTCGGCAAGGATATCTCCCTCACTGATTGCCCCCGATCTCAGCGGCTCTATCAATTCACCAATATGGTGGATGGTGGTGGCGCGGCTGTCCACGAACAGGCGCGAGCGTTGCATTGCCGTATCGTCCACCTCACGCATTTTGGGATTATAGGCCCCGATCAGGTCCAGATGCTGGCCGGGTTGCAGCCAGTTGCCTTTGATCAGGGGTTCGGTCGCCATGGTGCAGGTGCAGATGACATCCGCCGCCCGTACCGCGGTTTCCAGATCATCGGCCACGCCGTGCCCCATGGCGGCGGCGCTGGCGCGGGTCCGGCTCCAGATCGTGAAGCGCGCGTCGGGCCAGAGGCTGCGGTAGGCATCAACCATTGAACGCGCCACGGTGCCTGCCCCCACGATCAGAAAGTTGCGGCTGTCCGGGCGGGCAAGACGAGATGCTGCAAGAAGGCTGTCGCCCGCGGTCTTCCATTTGGTCACAAGGTGGAAATCGACCAGCGACGACAGCTCACCCGTCTTGTCGTCGAACAGCGTGACCACGCCGTTGACGGTGGGCTTGCCGATAGCGGCGTTGGAGGGCACCACCGTGGCGACCTTGACCAAAGCCCCCAAACCGTCAATCCACGCGGCGCGGTCCAGCATTGTATCGCCACCCCGGAACAAGAACAGGTCGTTGATCTGCGCGCGGGGCAGAACGTGGCCAGCCTCTATCGCCTTGGTCAGGCCTGCCCAGGTCAGCAGGGCTTCGGCGTCACGGCCAATGAAAGGAACAGTCATGCGGCCTCCTCTTCGGTCAGCAATCCAAGGTCCACCAGACAGAGCGCCCAGCTTTCCGGCCCTGTAAAGACGTGGCCCTGCCAGCCGCGCGCGGTGGCGGCGGCAATGTTTTCGGGCTTGTCATCGACAAAGATCAGCGCGGCAGGGGGCAAGCCGCAATCAGCCTCAACAGCGGCATAAATGGCGGGGTCGGGTTTGAGCAAACGCATCCGGCCCGACACATATTCGCGGTCAAATTCGGTCAGGAAATCAAACCGAGTCTGGGCGACGGCAAAGGTTTCATCGCCAAAATTCGTCAGTGCGAACACTGGCACGCCCTTGGCACGCAAAGCGCGCAGAAGGCGCACGGAATGGTCGATCACCGGGTCCACCATCTGCACCCAATCATCATGCCACCAGCGAATTTCGGTGGCCCAAGCCGGGTGCGCCTCGGCCAGACCATACAGCGTGGTGCGGAATGCAGCACCGCCGTCGATGGCCAAATTGGCCGCCTCAATCGGCACTTCGGCGAACAAGGCGCGGCGGCGGTCTGCCCCAATGCGCGCATCATAGAACGTGTCCGGGTTCCACCCGATCAGCACATTGCCGATATCAAAGATCACCGCTTGGGGCTGCAACATCAGACACCTTTCGTCGTATTGTTTCACGCCACAGCGTATAAAGCCCGGCACCACAGATCAGAGCAATCCCCACCCAGCCCGTCGCGTCCGGCAAGGTGCCAAAGATCACCGCGCCCCAGAAGATCGCCATCGGCATCCCGATATATTCAAACGGCGCAATCAAGGCGGCCTCCGTTGTGCGGTAGGCTTGGGACATCATCATGCCGCCAATGCCCACGGCAAACCCGGTGGCCCCAAACGCCCACCAGTCATGCATCGCCGGCACGATCCACGGGCGGAACAGGAAGGCAAGCGACGGGTCGGATGAGCCTGACAGATGCCCGTCACCCACCCATATCCCCATGGTTGAGGACACAATGATAAATCCCGCCTGCACGTAGAAACTGAAGGTCATCGCAGATTCCGTGCCCCGCATCCGGCGGGTCATCATGTGGCTGGTGGCATAGCAAAACGCCGATATCAACACGAGGATGGCCGCAGGCTGGATGACCCCGGCCCCGGGGCGCAACATGACGATCACTCCCAATAACCCGACGCCTACTGCCGCCCAACGGCGAGGGCCGACCGCCTCGCGCAGAAACACCGCCGACATGGTGGTGACCAGCAGCGGGGCAATGAAGGCAGTGGCCACCGCATCAGCCAAAGGCATGGCAGCAAGGCCAAGGAAGTAGGTCACGTTCGACACCATAACGACTGACACGCGAAAAAGGTGTTCCTTTGGACGCCGGGTGATCAACTGGCGAAATCCGGTGCCGCTGACCACGATCACCAACCCGATGAGGACCATCCCGATCAGCGCGCGGATCAAGATCACCTGATGCAACGCGTAAGTGCCTGATAGCGCCTTGATGGCAAGGTCATTGACCGACAACAGCAAGGCACCGCCAAGGGCGAACAGGATGCCCGTTACCGGGCGACTTTCAGATGCAGCAGTCATGACGCCACTTCATGTCGCGCGCACTGCGCCGTCTGTTCTGCCTGCGACATTGTGGCGTCCGTTACGCCTTGGCTGCGCGGACCAGCCTTTCCAGCACTTCAAGAAACCGCGACCTGTCTGCCTTGGAAAACAACTTGCCGCCGCCTTGGCGGAACGGGTCTGCCGATCGCAGATCCTGCATTAGATCGCGGGTCGCGAGCACGTTGCCGATGTTGCGTTCGTGCAATTCCTCGCCGTTGTGTTTCAAAACCTTCGCCCCTGCCGCTACACATTTTGCGGCCAAGGGGATGTCGCCAGTCACCACCACATCGCCCGGCCCGCAAGCCTGTGCGATCCACTTGTCTGCCTCGTCCGGGCCATCTGCCACAAAGACGGACTCCACCAACGGATTGGCCGAAGGCCGGATGCCACCGTTGGACACCAGCACCATCCGCATGCCGTGGCGGCTGGCCACGCGTTCCGCCTCGGCCTTCACGGGGCATGCGTCGGCGTCGATGTAGATGGTCATATCTTCGCCTTAGGCATCAAGACCTCAGGCATGCAGGGCACCTGCGTGGAAGGCGACGTGTTCCTCCATGAAGGTGCTTATGAAAAAATACGAATGGTCATACCCCTTTTGCATCCGGAACGATCCACCTTGGCGACGCACTGCCATGGCTTCGCTCAACGCCTCGGGGCGCAGCAGGTCGACGAACTGGTCGGCGGTGCCTTGATCAATCAGCATCGGCCCGTCAAAGCCGCGCTTGCGCATCAGCAGGGTGGCGTCATGCGGCCCCCAACTGGATTCGTCGGGCCCCAGATAGGCACCAAACTGCTTGCGCCCCCAGTCACTGGCAGTTGGGTTGCAGATCGGCGCGAAGGCGGAAACTGACCGGAACCTGCCGGGAAACGACATCGCGATGGTCAGCGCACCATGGCCGCCCATTGAATGACCGCTGATGGACTGCGCCACTTCGGCCAGTGGAAAGGTGTTGAACAACACGCGCGGCAATTCATCGGTCAGATAATCCCACATGCGGAAATTGGACGACCACGGGCTTTGCGTCGCATTCACATAGAACCCGGCCCCTTGGCCCATATCAAAGGCAGCATCGTTCGGAACACCGTCCCCGCGTGGCGACGTGTCAGGGAACACCACGGCAATTCCCGCCTCGGCCGCCCAGCGTTGCGCGCCGGATTTGACCATCGCGTTTTCATGGGTGCAGGTCAGGCCCGACAGAAACCAAAGCAGCGGCACCGGGCCCTCTTCGGCCACCTCGGGCAGGAACAGGCCGAACGTCATGTCACAGGCACAGGCGCTGGACGCATGGCTGTAAACCCCTTGAGTGCCACCGTAAGCGCGGTTTTCGGACAAGGTTTTCATCAGCAAGCTCCTATCATGGGGTCACAAGGGCAATCACGCCCGTCACGGTCAGCACAGAGACCACGGTTGAAATCAGGATCGCGGTAGAGACCCGTTGCGGGGCAATAGCGTAATGCTGTGCCAGAATATAGACGTTGCCTGCAACCGGCAGGGCGGCGGCGGCAATCATCACGCCCGCCGCATAAGGGTCCACCGCGAACACATACAGCGCCATTACCGCCACAGCACCAGGATGCAGCACCAGCTTGGCAAACGACAGCCACACCGCCACTTCTGCCCGCTCGGCATTGCGTCCTGCGAGCGAGGCCCCAATGGCAAACAGCGCGCAGGGGGTGGCGGCGGCCCCCAGCAAGATCATGAAGTCATTGACCGGCACCGGCAGCTTAAATCCCGACGCCCCCCAACCCAGTCCCAGTACGATCGACACGATCATCGGGTTGGATATAAGGCCCAATCCCAGCACACGGAAAATCCCAAGGCTCATCCGCCCTTCGCGCAGGCCTGCAATCAGCATGGTCAGCAGGGATGTAAATACGATCAAATCGACCGACAGTACCAGCAAAACCGGCCCCACTGCGCGCGGCCCGATCAGCAGGGTCAGCATCGGGATGCCGAGAAACCCGACATTGCCGATCACCCCGCAATGAGCCTCCATCACCGCCTCTTGCGCGCCGGTGCCCCGTACCAGCGCCACCCCGGCCACAATGCCCCAGATCAGGGTAGAGGCTGATAGGTAAGCCCAGACAAACGGCCAACTGAACACCTCGTCCAGTGACAGGTTGGCTGCAAAGCCAAACACCATGGCCGACAAGGGGAAGTAGAACACGAACTTGGTCAGATAGACCGTGGCCTCGGGCGTGAAAAACCGCACCCGCCCAGCCCAAAAGCCAAGGCCGATGACAGCAAAGAACGGCAGGGTTTTCAGCAAGATTGGCAGCATGGGCTTTGGTGTCATGCCTGACTGGAAGGGGCAAGGCAGCCGCTGCCAACTGTCGCGATTTTTGCGGCACACGTATCCCGC
>JANNNF010000496.1:0-2998 GCA_031398405.1 Rhodobacterales bacterium
CTGATGACCGCCCGCATTGCCGACCCCGACGCCCCCCACCAGCACAGCGCCGATTTCTGGGACGCTGCCACACTGGGCGGGGCGCGTGCGTTGGGTCGTGACGATCTGGGTCGCCTGACACCGGGCACCTGCGCCGACATCGCCGTATTCCGGCTGGACGATGCCATCATGACCCCGGCCATCGATCCGATCACCACGCTGATCGCAGGCGGGTCCGGCAAGGTCACCCAGGCCACCTTTGTCGCGGGCCGCCTGTCGATGCGCGAAGGGCAGGTGGCGGGCATCGACATGGCCACCGCCCAATCCCGCGCCCAAGGCCAATTCGACGGCCTGCTGGCAAAATACCCCGAGCGCAGCTGGCAGCACCGCCCGCTGTCCGACCTGTTCCCGCCCAGCTACCCGATCCGACAGGAGGCCGCGCCATGACCCCAACCCCGATGCTGGACGTCCGTGCCTTGCGGGTGGAATTTCCCGGCCGCCACGGCACGGTCACGGCCCTTGCCGACATCAGCCTGACCATCCAGCCCGGTGAAATCCTTGGGGTGGTGGGCGAATCCGGTGCCGGCAAATCCATGACCGGCCTTGCCGTGCTGGGCCTGCTGGAACCCCCCGGCCATGTCGCGGGCGGCGAGGTCTGGCTGAACGGCCGCCGCATCGACCAGCTGTCAGACCGCGACATGGAAAAGGTCCGCGGCCGCGAGATCGGCGCGATCTTTCAGGACCCGCTCACCTCGCTCAACCCGCTGTTTTCGGTCGGCAAGCAGTTGATCGAAACCATCCGCCTGCACCTGCCCCTAAGCCGCAGCGCGGCCCGTCAACGTGCCATCGACCTGCTGGCCGAAGTCGGCATTCCCGGCCCCGAAACCCGCGTCGACCACTTTCCGCACCAGTTTTCCGGCGGCATGCGCCAGCGCGTGGTGATCGCCTTGGCGCTTGCCGCCCGCCCCAAACTGATCATCGCGGATGAACCCACCACGGCGCTGGATGTCTCGATCCAGGCCCAGATCACCGCCCTGCTGCGCCGCCTGTGCAAAGACAACGGCACGGCGGTGATGCTGGTCACGCATGACATGGGGGTGATTGCCGAAACGGCTGACCGGGTTGCCGTGATGTACGCCGGGCGGTTGGTCGAAATCGGCCCGGTGGCCGATGTGATTGCCCGCCCCAGCCACCCCTATACGCGCGGCCTGATGGGCTCGATCCCCACGCTTGGCGCGCGGGTGCCGCGCCTGCAGCAGATCGACGGTTCGATGCCGCGTCTGGATGCCATCCCGCAGGGGTGCGCCTTCAACCCGCGCTGCCCGCATGTGATGCCGCGCTGCCGCGTAGAACGCCCCCACCTGCACCCCAGCGGGTCCGGCCAAAGTGCGTGCTTTCTGAACCAACCCGCACAGGAGAGCGCCGCATGAACGCCCCCGCCCTGACTGTCACCCACTTGTCGCGCCTGTTCAACGTCTCGGCCCCGTGGCTGAACCGGGTGATCGAGCGCAAACCCAAAGCCTACCTGCGCGCCGTCGATGACATCAGCTTTACCGTGCCCTCGGGTGGCTGCCTCAGCCTTGTCGGCGAAAGCGGCTGTGGCAAATCCACCGTCGCGCGTCTGGTCACTGGGTTGTACACGCCCACCACCGGTCAGATGCAGTTCGCCAATGGCAAGAAGGGCAAACCCTTGGCCGCGCAGATGATTTTCCAGGACCCCTATGCCAGCCTGAACCCGCGCTGGCGGGTGTTCGACATCATCGCCGAACCGCTGCGCGAATTGAAACTGCGCCAGACCGAAACCGACATCACCGAACGCGTGGGCGAATTGCTGACCACCGTCGGCCTTGCCCCGCGCGATGGCCGCAAATTCCCGCATGAATTTTCCGGCGGTCAGCGTCAGCGCATCTCGATCGCCCGCGCCCTTGCCACCGAACCTGAATTTCTGGTCTGCGACGAGCCGACCTCGGCCCTTGATGTGTCGGTGCAGGCGCAAATCCTTAACCTCATGCGCCGCTTGCAGGATGAATTTGGTCTGACCTACCTGTTCATCAGCCATGACATGAGCGTTGTGCGCCACATGTCCGACCAGATCGCGGTGATGTATCTGGGCCGGATCGTCGAACAAGCGGCCACCGAAGGGCTGTTTGCCAACCCCAAACACCCCTACACCCGGCTTTTGCTGGAAACGATCCCCAACGTCACCGACCCCAAGCGTGACCGCGACGTGCAATCAGGCGAAGTGCCCAGCCCAATGAAGCCGCCCTCTGGCTGCACCTTCCACCCCCGCTGCCCGCAAGCCGACGCCCGCTGCGTGCAGGAACGCCCCGAGATGCTCGCCTACAGCGATGGCAGCCGCGTCGCCTGCCACCGCGTGGCGGAAACGATGGCCGCACTTGCGGTGCCGATGGTTGAGGGGCGAAAGCTGTCGGCCTAAGGCTACGGATCAAGCGAGGTCAAAAGCTGCGGCTGGATCTCACGTTCCAGCTTTCGCACGATGGCATCGCCGAAGGCGCGGAAATCCTGCGCGTCCATCACAAAGGCCCCGGGCCCGGTCATAACCTGTGTCCGGTAGTATTCCGCCAGCTTCGGCTCTGCGTTCAGAATGGCCAGACCGTTTACTGTTACGCCCATCGTGTCGGCTCTCGCCCGCGCTTCGGCGACCGACGTGTTCGCCGCGCGCCGGCTCCCGACAGAGGCGCGACCGTCACCAGACACGTTCACGATTTTCCGCGCACTGCACTGGCCGGGCATGTCGAACAGGTCCAGCGCCGCCATCAGTCCAGCACCCAGCTCGGTATCGCCGAATGTACTGCGCCGGACCATCAGGAACGTGTCCGCCAATGCCTTGGCATCTGCATTGCTGCGGACCCGCACCCATTTCGTGATCAGCAGCGGATTGGCAGAATCCGCCCAGAACACGCTGGCCACTTCAACAGTTCCCGCTTTGCCGAGCGCGCGCACCACCTTCGGATTGACGAATGCGGCGGCATAGCCCAGCACCTGCATCCGGAATTCG
>JANNNF010000541.1:0-14325 GCA_031398405.1 Rhodobacterales bacterium
GATCGACAAACGCGACCGCGCCACCCTGTTCCGTCAGCGGCTGTCCGAAGGCATGGCCCTGCGCAGCGTGACCCAGTCAGGCCTTGCGCGGATGGTGGGGGTGGATCGATCGACCATCTCGGCCCTGCTGGCCCCCGGCACACGGCTGCCCAATGCGCAACTGGCCGCCGATTGCGCGCAAGGTTTGGGTGTCAGCGCCGATTGGCTGCTGGGGTTGTCGGGCAGGCCGGAACGGCTGGCTGATCTGCTCGCCACTTCGCTGACCATGACCGAGGCCCCGCGCGCCCTGATCGATGAGACCATCTTTGGCTGGCACCGTGAAGCTGCGGGATACAAGATCCGCCATGTGCCCGCGAGCCTGCCCGACATGCTGAAAACCCGGGCCATGGTGGCGTGGGAATACGAGCCGCAGCTGGGCCGAACGGCAGAGCAGGCGCTTGGCGCGTTTGAGGACCGGTTGGAATGGATGCGCGGTGCGCGGTCAGACTATGAGATCGCGCTGCCGCTGCACGAATTGACCGCCTTTGCCGGGGCGACGGGTTACTACCAAGGCTTGCCACCCCAAGTGCGAATTGATCAGTTGGATCGTCTGATTGCGCTGACCGGGCAGTTGTACCCGGCGCTGCGGCTTTATCTGTTTGACGCGCGGCGGGTGTTTTCCGCCCCCGTCACCGTGTTCGGCCCACTGCTGGCCGTGGTCTATCTGGGCGGCCACTACATCGCGTTTCGCGATACAGACCGGGTCGGCCTGATCACTCTGCATTTCGATCAACTTGTGCGCGAGGCTGAACTGGCCGCCCGCGACGTGCCAGACTATTTGCGCGACTTGCGGGCACAGATTGCTTAGAACGCTTTCAGGCGCGGCGCTGGATAGCCGTTGAAATCAAAGATTTCCGTCGCAGCACGCAGTCGGTCGCCAGAAATAGTTGCCTCATCCAGCACAAACCCCCAGGCCCCTGATGGCGTGCCAATCGCCAAGGTGCGATAGTCGACATCAACCCACACCACCCACCATTCGCCCATGCCCGGCACCGTAAACCGGCCTGGCCCAGTGGGGGCTACGGGGCCGTTGAACGCCACTTGCTTGCCGGACAAACACAGCCGCCCCGTCACCTGCAATCCTGCGCCTGTGCGGGAAAATTCAGCCCCGCCCGGGGCGCAGCCGGGGGTATCACCGGCACTGAACGCGGCCGCTTGCAGCCAACGCCCCTCCAGCTGCGCCATGTCAAACGCGGCTGAGGAATAGATCGGGCCACCGGCATTGCGAAACACTGTCCGCGGTGTGGGTGCCGGAGCGGCACAGGCCGCAAGCATCACACACACAAGGATCAGTCGATGCATAGCGTCACCCGGCTGCCATCGGCCTGAAGAATTTCATTGCAGCCAAACAAAGGCGTATAGGGTGCACAGGTGCCCGACCGCGCCAGACAACTGCCTTTGCAATCTGTCTGACGCTCGCACTGCTTGGCACCTTCCCCCGTCGATTTGATGCAGGTGTTTGCCCCCGATTTGCCAGCAACACCCCAGTTGCCGCCCTTCTTTTCGCACGCAATCTGCTGCGGCAATTTGGGTTTGACCGGCACGGCTTCAGGGTCCGGGGCCCTCGGATCAGATTTGACAGCATCCGCCAAGGTAGCGCCCGTTTTGGCAGGCTTGGCTTTGGCAGGGTCTGGCCCTGCTGCCGGAGGCGTTTTCGCATCGGCAGCGACAGGTGTTGCCACACCAGGTATCACCTGCCCGAGTTTTGAAGGTGGCACAGGTTTTGGACCACCATCCAACGCCGTCACCTCAATCTCTCCACCTGTCAGGGCGTTTGGCGCAGGTTTGGATTTGCCAAGGCCACCGCCAATCTGACAGCCCGCCAGCCCCAAAAGCAAAATCAGCATTACAAAGCGGCGCATCTTGGTTCTCCGTCAGGCCTGCACTTGGCCCCAGCCGGGCTGGTTGCGCAAGCCTTTAGTACGGGGTCCTCAGTAAGGGGCCGGATGGGCACGGTGCGCGGCGGCAATCTCGGCCAGCACATCGGCAGACAGGACAATCCCGGCCGCCCCGATGTTGGTGGCCAACTGATCCAGCGTGGTGGCTCCAATGATCGGTATGGTCACAAAAGGGCGACTGCGGCAAAAGGCGATTGCCATCTGGCAAGGGTCCAGCCCGTGCCGGGCGGCAATGCCCAGATAGGCGGCCACAGCCGGAAAAACCCCTGCCGTGATCCGCCCGCCAAGGTCGGGAGTGTGCATCCGGCGGGTGTTTTCCGGCGTCACATCGCCAGCATATTTGCCCGACAACAACCCGACCGCCAAGGGCGAGAACGCCAGCAACGGCATATCCTCAATCATGCTGAACTCGGCCCAGTCTGTATCGAACTGCCGGCACAGCAAGGAATATTCGTTCTGCACGCTCGCCATGCGCGGCAACCCCAGACTGTCAGCCAGATGCGCCCATCGTGCCGCCCCCCAGACAGACTCGTTCGACAGGCCAACGGCGCGAACCTTGCCCTCGGCCACCAAGGCCTGTGCTGTGGTCAGAATGTCAGTCATCTGTGCCGTCTGTTCGGCCCGGTCGATGCCAGCCGGGGCATAGGTCCACGACTGGCGAAAGTGATAGCTGCCCCGGTTTGGCCAGTGCAGTTGATACAGGTCGATGTAATCGGTCTGCATCCGGCGCAGACTGGCCTCAACCCCCACCCGCATCGTGGCTCCGGTGATCGGCTGGCCCGGACGCAGCATCTGACCCTTGCCGGTGATCTTGGTCGCCAGCACCAGCCGGTCCCGTCTGCCCCGCTGGCCCAACCAAGTGCCGATGATGGTTTCGGTATCACCAATGGTTTCTGTGCGCACCGGATTGGTCGGATACATCTCGGCGGTGTCCCAGAAGGTTACGCCCCGGTCTACCGCCATATCTGCCTGCGCGTGGCCTTCTGCGGCTGTGTTGTGGCTTCCCCATGTCATCGTGCCAAGGCACAGTTCTGACACCATAATGCCGGTGCGGCCAAGCGGGATCATCTGCATCCATCTCTCCAATATGCTGCTGTGCAGCATAGCGGGAAGTCTTCCGGGGGCAAAGGGCGTCACGCCGACGTGATCAGGGGCATGGGCGCGAAGCGCGGCCTCTGTGGGATGTTCCGGCCCGGAAGATGCAAATTTTTATCAAATTGCGCGGGTTCAGGCGTACAGTTGCCAAGACCAATCTTCACTGCGCCGTTTCCCAGTGTCCAAGCCATCAAGAGGTAGTCCCCATGCGCGCCCTGATATTGTGTCTGCTTTGCAACTTTGCGGGCCCTGCCCAAGCGACCCCGGTGGCCTACACGCTGGAGGCTGACAAATCGGTCGTGGCGTTTGAGACCGATTTTGGTCCCGACACCATCACCGGCCAGATGCCGGTCGCCAGCGCCGATCTGAGCCTCGATTTTGACAAGGTGGCCAATTCGCAGATCAATGTCGAACTGGATGTGTCTGGCGCGCAGGCCAGCTTTCCCTTTGCCGCACAGGCGCTGAAGGGGCCAAAGGTGCTGGACGCCGGGGCGCACCCGCGAATGATTTTTCACAGCACGTCCGTGCGCGCCAGGGGCAAAACGGCGGATGTGGCGGGCAAGCTGACCATCCGGGGCGTCACGAGGCCAGTCACCCTGAAGGCCGAGATTTACCGTCAGGCCGGTTTTGATGAGGGCGATCGCAGCCACCTGACCATCCGCTTGACGGGCCGCGTCAGCCGAAGCGACTATGGGGCCACAGGGTGGGCGGATATGGTAAAGGATGAAGTTCGTATCGTGATAACCGCCCGGATTGCCAGAAAGGAATAGGCCATGGCGTGGCGCAACACCGATACAAGCTTTGGCCGTGTCAGCCGCGCCTTGCATTGGAGTATGGCGCTGCTGCTGATCGGCCAACTCGCCTTGGGTGTGCGAATTGCAGGGATGCAGCCGGGGCTTGCCAACCTGTGGCTCTATGGCCTGCACAAAACTGTGGGCTTTGCGGCACTGGCTTTGGTGCTGGTGCGGATCATCTGGCATCTGGTGTCAAAGCCCCCTGCCCCGAAAGGCATCCCGGGGTGGGAGAGGACGCTGGCAAAACTGGGCCACCTTGCGCTTTACGCCCTGATGCTGGCCATTCCGCTGACGGGGTGGGTGGCGAGTTCAGCCTCGGGCCTAGAGGTGATGATCGCCGACCGCTGGACCCTGCCGCCGATTGCCCCGGTGTCGGAACTGCTGGAGGCGCGGGCTTTTGCGGCCCATGGCGTGCTTGCCAAGCTGCTGATGGCACTGGTCAGCTTGCATAGTCTGGCGGCCCTGAAGCGAGAGATGGACGGCGACGGCACCCTGACCCGGATGCTGCGGGGCCAGTGAAATGCCCTGAAAGGGTTGTAAACCCAAGGCCCCTTTCCCATCGTTGAAAGGACTACAATGTAGAGGAGAGATGATTTTGGCCCATCATACCACACGCCGTATGGCACTCGCACTTGGGGCATTGGCCCTGACCACGCTTGCAGCCCCAGCATTCGCCGAATTTCCGGAACGATCCGTCACCATGGTCATCCCGTTTGCCGCTGGCGGGTCAACCGATGTGGTGGGCCGTATTGTGGCAGAAAAAATGGGCGCGCAGCTTGGTCAGCAGATCGTGGTGCAAAACGTAGGCGGGGCCGGTGGATCACTCGGGGCGGGTCAGGTCGCCCAGGCAGACCCGGATGGATACACGATCCTGATGGGCACAGTGGCCACCCATGCGCTAAACCCGCTGATCCTCAAGCAAAAGCCCTATGACCCCGTGGCTGATTTCGCGCCGATATCCTTGCTGGTTCTGGTGCCGAACATTCTGGCGGTAAATCCGGAATTGCCGGTCACGACGGTTCAGGAACTGATTGATCTGGCCAAGAAACAGCCCGGTGTCCTGGCCTATGCGTCGTCCGGCAACGGCACCCCGCTGCACTTATCGGGAGAGTTGTTCAAGCTGATGGCAGGCGTTGATATCCTTCATATTCCCTACAAAGGCTCTGGCCCTGCACTGACCGACGTGTTGGGCAATCAGGTGCCGGTCATCTTTGACAACCTGCCCTCGACTTCGGGCCACATCAAGTCTGGCACCCTGCGCGCGCTTGGCGTGACCACCAAAGACCGGGCTGCGTCTTTTGCCGATGTGCCGGCCATTGCCGAAACCCTGCCCGGTTATGAAACCTACACCTGGAACGCGCTGTTTGCCCCCGCTGGCACCCCGCCCGAGGTGATTGCCAGACTGAACGCGGCAGCCCTTGCCGCCATGGCCGACCCCGAGGTTGTTGCGCGCATGGCCGAGTTTTCAGCCACAATCGTGGCCTCAACCCCAGAAGCCCTGGCCACCCATGTCGAGGCCGAAGTGACGAAATGGACCCCCATCGTCAAGGACGCGAACATCCAAGTTGACTGATCTGCGACATACTCTGGTCAGAGCCGCGCCCCCTTCGGCGAACAGGCTCTGGCCCTTCGCCTGATCCGGCGCTAAACCTCGCTGGAAACGGCGCAAAAGGCGGTCATCGTGGCACGGATTCTCATCACCTCGGCCATTCCCTATATCAACGGGATCAAGCACTTGGGCAATCTGGTGGGCAGCCAACTGCCTGCCGACCTTTATGCCCGCTACAACCGCGCACGCGGCCACGAGGTGATGTTCATCTGTGCCACCGATGAACATGGCACCCCTGCCGAGCTTGCAGCCGCCAAAGCAGGTCAGCCGGTGGACGAATTTTGCGCCGATATGCACGCGGTCCAGAAGGGCATTGCCGATGGGTTTCGCCTTTCATTTGACCACTTCGGCCGATCATCCAGTGCGCGCAACCACCGTCTGACCCAGCATTTCGCTGGGGCGTTGGATGCAGCCGGGCTGATCGAGGAGGTGTCAGAATCGCAGGTTTATTCTATCGACGATGGCCGCTTTCTGCCCGACCGCTACATTACAGGCACCTGTCCGAACTGCGGCTACACAGCAGCGCGCGGGGATCAGTGCGAAAATTGCACCAAGCAGTTGGACCCGACCGATCTGATCAACCCCCGGTCCACTATTTCAGGGGCAACCAACCTTGAGGTTCGCCAGACCAAACACCTGTATTTGCGCCAGCGGTCCTTGCGTGACCGGCTCGCCGCTTGGATCGACTCCAAAACCGACTGGCCAATCCTGACCACCTCTATCGCCCGCAAATGGTTAACCGATGGCGATGGCCTTCAAGACCGTGGCATCACCCGCGATTTGAACTGGGGTGTCCCCGTCCGCAAGGGCGAGCACCCTTGGCCAGGGATGGAGGGCAAGGTTTTTTACGTCTGGTTCGATGCCCCCATTGAATACATCGCCTGCACAGCCGAATGGGCAGACGCGCATGGATATGCGGATTCTGCCTGGGAACGCTGGTGGCGCACCGATAAAGGCGCTGAAGATGTGCAATATGTGCAATTTATGGGCAAGGACAATGTGCCCTTCCACACCCTGTCCTTCCCCGCAACAATCATGGGATCGGGCGAGCCGTGGAAGCTGGTCGATTACATAAAGTCCTTCAACTACCTGAATTATGATGGCGGCCAGTTCAGCACATCTGCGGGCCGCGGCATCTTCATGGATCAGGCGCTGAGCATTCTGCCGCCCGACTACTGGCGCTGGTGGCTTCTCAGCCATGCCCCGGAAAATTCAGATGCCGAGTTTACGTGGGAGAATTTTCAGACCTCGGTGAACAAGGATCTGGCCGATGTGCTGGGCAACCTCGTCAGCCGCGTGACCAAATTCGCCACTGCCAAGTTTGGCGATACCATCCCTTCAGGCGGCAGTATTGGCGATCAGGAAGCAGCCCTTATTGCCGATCTGCAAACCCGCATCACCGAATACGCCAGCCTGATGCAGTCGATGGAGGTGCGCAAGGCGGCCGCAGAACTGCGCGCGATCTGGGTGATCGGCAACGAATATCTGCAAGCCGCAGCCCCTTGGACCGTGGTGAAAACCGACCCCGACCGGGCGCAAGCCATGGTCCGCCTCGCGCTGAACCTGATCCGGGTCTATGCTGTTCTGTCGCAGCCCTTCATCCCCGATGCGGCAGCAACAATGATGGCTGCGCTGAATTCGGATGACTGGACATGGCCCGAGGATGCCGCAACAGCAATGGCCACTTTGCCAGCCGGTCACAGGTTCACAGTCCCCGAAAACCTGTTCCGCAAGATCACCGATGAAGAACGCATCGACTGGCAGCAGCGTTTTGCGGGTATCCGCACCTGATGGACCCGGAAACCCGCGTCGTTTCCATCCGGCCAAAAATCTATGAACCCGTCAGCTGCGCGACCGTGGCGCGCACTGCGGCCTGACGTTGGGCATTGGGCGGGTGGCTGCCTAGAAACTGGTCACCAGGGTCTGGCAGTCGGTTGAAAAACTCAACCCCGCGCATGGGGTTATAGCCCGCACGCAGGGCTATTTCCGCGCCCAGCACATCGGCCTCAAGCTCAAAATCCCTGGAATAGGTGCGCGATCCGATTTCCGCCCCCAAATTCTGCGCCGCGCGGATATCTTCCGGCGTGGCCCCACCGGCCTGCGCAATCACGCCTGCAAGAATGGCCGAACTCAGCGCCGATTGCTCGCGTTTTGGAATATGGCCCAGAATATGATGCGCCGCCTCATGCCCCATCACAAAGGCAATCTCATCGGCATTGCGTGCATCCGCGATAAGGGCCAGCGTGAACCCCACAATCGGCCGCCCCGCCCGGTCAACGGTCTGGAACGCGTTTGGCGCCTGCCCCGGGCGATCATCCACCACGATCTGTAGGTTGCAGTTCTGTCCGGAAGACCGCTGACGACAAATCGCCTCGGCCACAGGTTCGACCGCATTTACAACGGAAACAAAGGTTTGCGCGGCGGCACGGGGCGTCTGCACGCCACTGGGCGAGGTGATAAAGTCAGGTTGCTGCGCGGGCGGAGGAACCGCGATGGTCACACAGGCCCCCAGCATCAACGCCATCGACAGGCTGATCACCGCACGCGCCTGTCCTATCCACATTGCCGATCCCCTGCCATAATTCTGCACTTTGAGATAGCAGACCCCGGCCGACGTGACAGCCCTCGATCCGCAGCAACCGTTCAAAGGATCGTGCAGTGTCTTGGCTGGATCATCCCTTCGCTTTGGCGCTAGGCTAGGTCTGCGCCCCCCCAACCCGGAAAGCTCCCATGTTCACCATCGAACACGATTTCGACGCCACTCTGATCACGCTGGTTGATGAAGGGGGCGAATTGCCGCTGCAAGAGGATGTGATCGTGGCGGCCTTTGAAGACTGCGTGACCATCGAACAGTTTGATCCGCGCACGGATGAGACACTCCGTCTGACGCTTTCGCTGGCGCAGGTGCGGGATCTTGCGGCGGCGCTGAACTTGCCAGAGGGCAGTTACCGGATTGAAAAGACGCCGCTCTAGGCAAGTCGTTGCCAGACCCTTGCGCGCAGGGTTACAACGGCCAGGCGCGTGCAAGGAGATGCCAGTGGATCAGCGTAGTTTGGGTAAGGCCGTGACCGGCTGGCAACCGCCGACTGCACCAGGGCTGCAAGTGCTGACGGGCAGCTACGTTCGGCTGGAACCGCTGGAGGCGGATATCCATGCCGCTGACCTGCACCGCGCTTTTTCCGGGCATGAATCGCTGTGGGACTACATGGCTTACGGCCCGTTCGTGTCGTCCGCCGCCTATCACCGATGGGTCAAAGAGATGACGGCCAAGCCCGACCCGTTTTTCTTTGCGCTGCGCGATGCCAGAACCGGTCAATGCAGCGGGGTTGCGTCCTACCTGCGCATCTCGCCCGATGTGGGGTCGATCGAGGTGGGCCATATCTGCATCGCCCCTGAAATGCAGCGCGGGATAGCCGCTACAGAGGCCATGTTCCTGATGATGGACTGGGCCTTTCGGGCAGGCTACCGGCGCTATGAATGGAAGTGCAATGCTCTGAACTTGCCGTCTCGCAGAGCGGCACAGCGTTTGGGCTTTTCCTTTGAGGGCATCTTTCGCAACCACATGATCACCAAGGGCCACAACCGCGATACCGCGTGGTTTTCAGTGATCAACGAGGAATGGCCCGCCCTGCGGGAAGCTTACGGCGCGTGGCTGCGGCCTGCGAATTTTGACAGCACAGGCCGTCAGCGCGAACGCCTGTCTGATCTGACGCAGCTGGTGCGCGCGGGGTCCGACCCCGACCTATAGCGCCACCCCCGTCGCAATCCGGTGCTGCAACAGCCCTGCCAGCCGAGCAAGGCCCGCGCCATCCTCGGTCTGCATGGCAGCCTCGGCCAGATCACGGTCGCGCGCAGACCGCGCAAGGCCCGAGACAAACCCGGTCAGATAGCGGCGTTGCACGGCATCAGGCCCCCGGGTCAGCATGGTCTGCACAAGGACTGCGGCGGTGGTAAAATCATCGCGCAGCGCCATCAGGTCGGGGGTCACAGCACTGTCGCCGCCAGGCTGGTGCAAGAACCTGTCCGGCAAATGCGCCAGCAAGGCAGATTGAAACGCAGCAAGGCTTTCCAGCGGCTTTTCCAGAAACCCGACTGCCCCTGCGGAAAGCGCAGCCCCCCGCCCGGTGGGATCGCCACTCATCCCCAGCAGCACCGGCCGGGGGCCCGTTGCCAACGCCATCTGCCGGATCAACCCTTCCCCCCTGCCATCGGGAAGGCCAAGGTCTACCAGGATCATGTCGGGCCGGTACACCCGCAAATGCGCGCGCGCGGCCATCAGCGTATCGGCGCGTCGCAGCCGCGCGCCGGACCGTTGGCACATCAGGCGCAGGGCATCACTGGCAAAGCGGCTGTCCTCGACCGCAAGCAGTGTCAGACCCTGCAAGGGCAATACCGGCATAGCATGGTGTTTAGGCAGGACGAACGCTTCGGGCATTGGCAGCTCCGACGGTTTTGCCGCGTGGCGCGGGGTGACAGATTCGCCGCAAGGCGCGACGTTGCCCCAAGTCTGCGGCACATTGGGTGAAAAAGCGGTAAACATCGCAACGCAACTGCGGCTTAAGGGCCACTTGCAGCATAGCCCCTGCCCCGGCATAACCGCCCCAGCCAGCGCAAAGGACCGCCCCATGATCGGACGCCTGAACCATGTCGCCATCGCCGTGCCGGACCTTGCCGCCGCAGTGGCACAGTATAGCGGCACTTTGGGGGCCACGGTCGGCCCGCCGCAGGACGAGCCCGACCATGGCGTGTCCGTTGTTTTCATCACTCTGCCCAACACCAAGATCGAACTGCTGACCCCCTTGGGCGACGCATCGCCCATTGCGGGATTTCTGGCAAAAAATCCGGCAGGTGGCATCCATCACATCTGTTACGAGGTGGACGATATCCTTGCCGCCCGCGACCATCTTGCCGCCACTGGTGCCCGAGTTCTGGGGACCGGAGAGCCGAAGATCGGCGCGCATGGCAAGCCTGTGTTGTTCCTTCACCCCAAGGATTTCAACGGCTGTCTGATAGAACTGGAGCAAGTATGACCATCACCGCCGCCATCGTCTTGTTTGCCATGCTGTGGTTTCTGGTGTTCTTTTGCGTCTTGCCAATGCGGTTCACCTCGCAGGCCGATGCCGGTGCCGTGGTGCCGGGCACGCCCAGATCGGCACCTGCCGATCATATCGTGGGCAAGAAGGCCAAGGTCACAACCGTTGTGGCCATCGTGCTATGGGTGATTGTGGCGGGCATCATCATGTCAGGCACAATCACCATCCGCGACCTTGATGTCTTTGGCCGGATGGGACCTGCGCCGGTCGAACAGAACTGATCAGCGGCGCATTTGCAGCCGCTGAAACAGATGCGCAAAGGTTGCAACTCCCAACACCGGGACCACCAGATTGACCAGAGGAATGGACAGCGGGGCCGCCATCAGCGCCCCCGCCAACCAGATCCGGCCCCAGTTGTTGCGCCGCATCGCCCGCGCGGCTACGCGGCCAATCCGGCGGCTTGCGACAAGGGTAAAATACTCGCGCCCCAGCAAAAACCCGTTTACACCCCAGAACACCAAGGGGGCGGCAAGCCCGGCAAAGGGGTAGATTATCAGCGCCAGCGCATTGACGCCCAGCAGCAGGCCCAGAAAATTGGCCGTCTCAACCAGCGTGTCCAAATACGTCGCGCGCGTCACCGGCGGCAAGCCGGGATAATGGCGATCCTCAACTGCTTGCACCACATCCTCAAGGAAAATCCCGGTAAAGGCTGTTGCCACAGGCACCATCAGCACGACCGATAACCCGATCATCAACAGCGCCGACCCGATGCTGAGCAAAGTATCAAGCCCGCCCACCGGACCGACAAAGGGAATGTCCAAGGTGGCGGGCGCGAAGGTTTCCACAAAACCCAGAAAGAGCGCGTAGATCCCGATCAGCAAGGCCAGGGCCAACCCGATACCCACCCAGACCACCTTGCGAAACCGGGGGTCGCCAAGTTGGCCAAGCGCCAACACAAAGGCACGCAAGATCATGCGCTGATCCAACGTACAAGACGGTCAAGGTCCGGGCGCGGGCGTTCCACCCCGTCTGACCCGGGGGTGGCGATATGCACGATGCCTGCCACCGTCTCGTCGCCCACGCAGCCAAAGGCGCGGGCGGCAAATGCGGCGTCATGTGCGGTCCACCCGGTCAGCCAGCAGGCCCCCCAGCCCGCAGCCTCTGCCACCGTCACCAGCCCCATGCACAGGGCCGATGCCGATTGCAGCTGTTCGCTGCGCGGCACCTTGGGATGCGTCTTGGGGGCGGCAATAACCACCACGGCCAACTGCCCCAGATCGTACTGCCCGCGGCCTTTGGCGATCTTTTCGGCATCGCCCCCCAGTTCCACCGCCCGCGACTCAGCCAGCCCCGCCAACCGTTGCAAGGCCGGCCGTTCCAGCACCAGCACCCGCCAGGGTTCCAGTTTGCCATGATCCGGAACCCGGGTGGCCAGCGTCAGAATCTCGGTCACCTGCGCCCGGTCTGGCACCGGCTGCGTAAACTGCTTGGCCGAGCGCGACCGGCGGGCAGACAGAAAATCGACGGCGGCTTGATTGCGGACAGGCATCACGGCATCCTTCATTGGGCATGACTGGGGGCAAGGCTGGGGGCAAGGCTGGGAAATGGCCAATTCCTGATTACGGCAGATATGAGGGTCAGAGGAACGCGTCAAGATGGCGGCAAAATACGTGTCAGACCTGACGCATCTGGCCCCATCAGGTTCGCAGATCAGCATCCAGGTTACACCGGGCACCCGGCGGGCGCGCGTCTGGATGGTCGATGGCGCAATCCGGGTGGCGGTCAAAGCCGTGCCCGAAGATGGCCGCGCGACCGCAGCCGCCCAATGCCTGTTGGCACAGGCTTTGAGGTTGGCAGGAACATGACTGACCTTACTGCGCGGCCCCCCTCGCGCGACAAGCTGTTCCGTCTGGACGAAACGAACGCGCAGGCTTAGCGCAAAATCCCCGGCGAAGGCCCCATCTGCAAGCCCGGAAAGATCTTATTTTCCAGCAAAGCGGTGTCAAACCCGTACAACCCCTGCATCGCATGCGCGGAAAAGGCGCGCACATCCCTCGTGGGCATCAGGTCGCGCCGGTCATAGAGCGCGGCTTCCGACAGGCCCGGCCAGTCGCCATAAACCTTGCCCCCCCGGATCGCCCCGCCCGCCATGATCATCACGCCCCCGGTGCCATGATCTGTCCCGCCGGTGCCGTTTTCCCGCGCTGTCCGGCCAAATTCCGTCATCGCCATCAGCGTGGTGCGGCCCCAGACCTCGGGGCCAAGCTGTTCTTTCATCCGCAGAATGGTGCGCTGCAACTTGGCCAGCGACCGTGGCAACTCGCGCGCCTGCGCCCTGTGCGTATCCCAGCCGGTTTGCGAAAATGCGGCGATCCGGGTGTCGCCCACCAGACGCGTGGCCGCAAAATCGACAAGACGGTCAATCTCGACAAAGCCTGCATCATCCCCGGGGCCCAGCTTGGGGCGCCCAACCCCTCCTTCGGTAAGATCGAACGCCTCTTGCGCAGAATCTCGGAACAAGGGGTCGTCGTGATAGATCGCGTCCAACAGCAACCGCCCTTGGGCTGACAGGGTCAGCCGCTGTTCCGGTGTCCAATTGCGTACCGGGGCCGCCCCGGCCAGCAACGGCGCAGCCTCGCGCCCCACGGCATAGGCGGTCTCAGCCGTCATGCCCGGCACAGCCTGTAGCATCCGGTTCAGCCAGCCATCGCGAACTCCTTGTTCCAACACATCCATGCCCGTACCAGCCTCAAGCAAATCTTGCCCGTCAAAATGGCTGCGCTTGTCGCGGTACGGGGTGGATGTCGCATGGGCAAAGGCCAACTCGCGGGCGTTCCACAGCGGCATCAGTTCGCCAAGCGCCGGGTGCAGCGCAAAAAACCCATCCAGATCGGTCGCGGCCGATTGTGACAGGGTGGGGCGCAGACCCGCAAAGTCCCGGTCGCCCCTTGGCTGCACCACATCAATCCCGTCCATCGCCCCGCGCAAGATGACAACGATCAAGCGGTTGTCCCCCAAAGACGGCGCGCCTTTGGCCAGGGTCAGCGTGGTCATCAACGGATGCGCCGCAGCCGAGCAGCCGATAAGCCCAAGGCTTTTCAGGAAAAACCTGCGTTCCATGCCATTATCTCCGGTTAAATTCTGGGCTGACAAGCACGAGGCCCACCCCTTCACGCAGCGATTCCGCCCGCGCTGCAGCAAGCAGCAGCCCGTCGCTCGCCCGCTCGCCCAAGGCAGTGACAGCAAAGGCGCGCGGGTCGGGCAGCGGGTTGACCATCCGCCCCGGCACCTCCATCGCAAACGTAATGCGTGACGCCAGCCGCAGCGGGTTGATCCAGGCCGCAGGCTCCTCGGGCCAGCCGTCCGGGCCGGGCGAGGAGTGCCATTTCTGGCCCATTTCGCCCAGCCGCTTCGTGACATGACGCGTGAAATTTTCGTGCGACAGGGCGATCAGTTCTGCTCCGGTCAACCCAAGGGCGCGAAAACTGGCCACAATAAATTCAAAAGGCTGCCGCGCTTTTTCGGGCGGGGCGTCCCAGACACCGGGATGGGTCAACAGCGTTTGCGTCACCACCGCCAGATCGCCCCCACTGTCGCGCCAGGCCGCCGTCAGCGCCTCAACCAGCCCGGGGTCGGGCACATCTGCCACAAAATGCACCGCCAACTTGCCCGCGATATGCCGCGCCGTTTCCGGCCGCACCGACAGGTCCTGCAGCGCCGCAAGGATCGGCTCTATGCCGTTGCCATCATAACTGACCCCTAGCACCACATCCGCGCCAGGCTCCACCCGCGACTGATCAAACGCAAAGCCCTTGTTGCCGACATAGGTCAGCCCGGTCAGCAACTCGGCCATCTCG
>JANNNF010000006.1:0-2006 GCA_031398405.1 Rhodobacterales bacterium
CTTTCATGCACCCCCATCGAAGCGCCCATGCCCAAGGGCGTCAGTGCATAGTGACGATCGATGCCCTGCTCATAGCAGGCATGACCCACTTCGTGGATGGTGGAATAAAAGCAGTTGAACGGCTCGGTTTCCACCACCCGAGTGGTAATCCGCACATCGGACCCGGACCCCGAACTGAAGGGATGCACCGCCAGATCCAGCCGCCCGCGCGACCAGTCATAGCCAAAGGTATCGGCCAGCGTGCGCGCCATCGCCATCTGAGCCTCGGGCTCAAATCGCCCTAACAGTGCGTCCGGCACGGGGGCCGCCAGCACAGCTGCGCGCAGGGTCACCAGCCTGGGGCGCATCGCGCCAAACATCGCGGCAATCGCTTCGGCTGTCATGCCAGGTTCATAGTCATCGACCAGCGCGTCATAGGGATCGCCGGTTCCTGCCAACGCAGCCCCTTCCTCACGCTTCAGATCAATCACCCGCGCGAGGGTTGGTAAAAACGCCGCCACATTCTCGCCCGCACGCGCCTGCGCCCAAACCCCTTGCGCCATCGAGGTGACCCGCGCCAACTCCTCCGCGAGCCGCGCCGGGATCTTCATCATTCGGGTGTGGCTGCGCTTGATTTGCCGCAATTGCGCTGCCGCCACATCATCCGCAGGCTCCGCCTGCGCCAGCCATTCCGACAGTCGCGGGTCGGTCCGGCGGGCGTGCAAGATACCCTCGACCGCGGCCATTTCCTCAGACCGCTGTTCAGCAGCGCCCCGTGGCATCTGGGTTTCTTGATCCCAGCCCAGACGACCTGCCACCTGCGCCAAAGCCTCGGTCTGGCGCTGATAGGCCATCAGGTCGACATAGGCCGTTGCGTTCAGGTTCATGCCGTACCCTCTTTGATTGATCCCGCCACCGGGTACATCGCCAGATGCCGTGCCCTCAGGATCAACACCCATAAAATAATCGCGCCAATCTGATGGGTGATCGCCACATGCAGGTGGGCTGCGGTCACCGCTGCCGCGATACCAAACGCCATCTGCGCCACCAGCATTGCCATCACACCATGAAAAGCCATCCGCGTTGTAGGATGCGCGGATTTGCGGCCCCGCAGCCAGACGACGATGCCAAACGTGAACAGCAGATAGCCCGACATGCGATGGATGAACTGCACCAGACCGGGGTTTTCAAAGAACGCAGCCCAAACGGGGCGCCCCGGCACATAGAACGCATCTGCCGGAAAGAACTGTCCGTTCATCAGGGGCCAAGTCGGGAAGGCCCGGCCCGCATCAATACCCGCCACCAACGCCCCCAACAAAATCTGCAAGAAGGTTAAGTGCATGAGCCCTGTTGCCATGCCCGACAATTTCCCCTCCCGCGCCCGCCGCGCCGTCATCAGCGCGGCTTCGGTTCGGCCCAGCAGCAAGACATACCACGCGATGAAACCCAGAATAGAAAAGGCAATCCCCAGATGCGTCGCCAGCCGGTAGGATGCCACATCCACCCGGTCCGCAGTCAGCCCGGATGACACCATCCACCAGCCAATCGCGCCTTGCGCTCCGCCCAGTAGGCCAATACCCAGCAATCTGCCCGCCCAGCCCGGCGGAATGGCCCGGGCCCGTGCAAATCCGGCAAATCCAACCACCCAGACCAGCCCGATGACCCGGCCCAACTGCCGATGCCCCCATTCCCACCAGTAAATGACCTTGAACGCATCCATCGTCATCTGGGTGTTTTGCAGGGTAAACTCCGGCGTTGCCTTGTACTTGTCGAACTCCACATCCCAGGCCGCGTCGTTCAGCGGCGGCATCGCGCCGGTGACTGGTTTCCATTCGGTAATCGACAGGCCCGAATCCGTCAGCCGGGTCAGCCCGCCCACCACGATCATCGCCACCACCAGCAAGAACAGCACAAGCAGCCAAGCCCTGATGCCGCGTCGCGCACCTTTGGGGGCTGTGTCGATCATGCCGCCACTTGGTGCCACCAAAGGCCGTATCCCGTGCGGAACAGCCCCGACATCCTCAAAT
>JANNNF010000122.1:0-1639 GCA_031398405.1 Rhodobacterales bacterium
CTGTTCCTCGCCGTGCTGCTCGCCGTCGTCTGGCTCGCGGAGAGTGCGCTGAAATCGCCCTGGGGCCGCATGATGCGCGCGATCCGCGACAACGAGATCGCCGCCGCCGCCATGGGCAAGGACGTGACGCGGCGGCATTTACAGATTTTCATCCTGGGCTCGGCTGTCATCGGCATCGCGGGCGCGATGATGACGACGCTGGAGGGCCAGCTTACGCCGGGCGGCTACTCGCCGCTCCGCTTCACCTTCCTCGTCTGGGTGATGGTGATCGTCGGCGGATCGGGCAACAACTGGGGCACGGTTCTGGGCGGGCTGCTGATCGGCTGGCTTTGGCTGATTGTGGAAAGCGTGGGGCCTGCGGCCATGGGGGTGATCGTATCAGGGATTCCGGACGGGCCGCTGAAACTGCACCTGATCGATTCCGCGCAGCATATGCGGCTGCTGACGCTTGGCGTGATCTTGCTGGTGGTGCTGCGGTTCAGCCCAAGAGGGCTTATCCCTGAAAAGTGATCCCTGCGTATGTGGGGGGTAAGGTCAGCCCCCCCAACCACTTTCGCGGAGCGTTTGGTTGGCCAAAGGATGCACTGGGAATGTGATCCGGTGCTTATTCTACCACTGGGACATGAACCAGGCCCACCAGTTCTGCCTGCCCCGCCACCAGCGCCTCGGCCCGGATGATCCGCGCGATCTGGGCGACGTCCTCCACAGAAAACGTCAGCGGCAGGCGCATATCCACCAACCCCGCCAGCACCTCATCGGTTTGGGGCAATACCACCGGGGCGGCATAGCGCCAATGGCTGTAGCGGCTGGTAAACGCCACGGGGTCAGCGGCACCGAACCATTTCAGTTCTACCCCTCGGGCGGCACAGCCAGCGACAAGGCCCGCGACCCGCGCGGGCTCCCACCCCGGCAGGGTGAACTGGAACGACGACCCCATGTAAACCTCATGGTCAGGTCGGGGGATCAGCCGCAGGCCAGGGGTTTGGGCCAACCCTGCCTCCATCGTGCGGTACAGGGCGGCCCAACGACCGCGCCGGTTTTCCAGCATTCCGATCTGGGGCCGCAAAATAGCCGCGCGCAGATTGTCCATGCGTCCTGAAATGTTGGGCGTATCCAGCCGCAACGTTTCGAACACCTCTGGCCCCGGCGCTGCCCGGTGCTTGCCGTAAAGCATATACGACCCTGAGAGCAGTACCGCGCGGGCGGCAATTTTGGCATCGTCGGTGATCAAAAACCCACCCTCGCCTGCGTTCATGTGTTTGTAGGTCTGCATTGAATAGCAGCCGATCACCCCATGCCGCCCCGACGCCACACCCCGCCACTCCGCCCCCATGGTATGGGCGCAATCCTCGATCACCTCGATGTTCAGGCGCGCGCAGATCGCCATCAGTGCGTCCATATCGCAGACATGGCCGCGCATATGTGACAGCAGCAAAACCTTCGCGCCGCTGACCTGCGCCATCGTTTCCAGATGCACCAGATCAATGGTCAGGTCAGGCGTCACCTCTACAAACACTGGCCGCGCACCAAGGCTGGCAATCGCGCCGGGCACCGGGGCAAGGGTGAAGGCGTTCGACAGCACCGGGTCATTGGGTCCAACCTGCAAGGCCCGCAGCGCGGTCGCCATTGCATACCCCCC
>JANNNF010000169.1:0-14923 GCA_031398405.1 Rhodobacterales bacterium
TAGGGGCTCCGCTGACCCTTTATGAACGCCCCGAGAACGAATTTGTCGCCCAGTTCATCGGCAGCCCGTCGATGAACCTTTTGCCCGGCGTGATTGAAGACACCGGGGCAGAGACGGTGGTCAAGCTGGACAATGGCGGGACCGCGCGGTCAAACGTGCCGACGCAAACCTCGGACCGGGGGATGAAGGTCAATATCGGCGTGCGGCCAGAAGATTTGCTGGGCACCGACGGCCCGGGCGTGTTTACCGGCGAGGTCGAGATTACCGAAGCCTTGGGCGAGGTTACGCTGCTGTATTTCAAGCGGCAGGGTGATGGTGCGCAGGTGGTGGCAAAACTGCCGGGTATCCACGCCGATCTGCGTCGCAAGACAGTTACCCTGAACGCGGCACCCAACAAAGTGCATCTGTTCAGCGGCGGGCGCAGCCTGCTTTATCGGTAAACAGCCCACAGGATCAGGTACAAGAGGCTGAACGCCCCCGCCAGGATCGTGGGCACCCAAAGGGTGTAGCGGGGGGCGGGGGCTTTTACATGTTTCATGGGTGCGATTAAGCGGATGGAAAGGTTTCAGCCGCGTTATTGGCGCATGTTTGAGTGTACCCCCACCAATGTCGCCCTGACCCCGTTTCCGCAAACCATGGCTTATGCTGCAGCGATGGCAAGGCTTGGCGCGCGGGCAAGGCGGGTCGATATCAATGGGTCTGTGTTGATGCTGCAACGCCCCGGTTTGCGGTTGATTTCGCGCCTGCCTGTCACAGACGCGCCGCTGCAACGCCTGGCCTTGCGCTGCCTTGCGCGGTTTGCTGGCGCGCTGATCGTGACGCCAGAGGACGACCTGCGGGGCTTTGGGTTGATCCCGCTGGTGACATCTGTGCATCATGCGGTCTGGGATCTGGCAGGTGATCTGCGGCGCGGGATGGATGCAAAGTGGCGCAACCGTCTGGTGGCGGCTGAACGCGCCGGGCTGCGGGCCACGCCGGGGTTGGCGGGGGCACTGCAGCGATTGACAGCGGCAGAGGCTGGGCAGCGCAGTGCCAAGGGCTATGCCAGCCTGCCACCTGCATTCTCGCTCGCCCTGCCGGACCATAGCTTGCGGCTGTGGGAATGGCGGCAAGGTGGGGCTGTGCGGGCTGCAATGGCGTTTGTGGTCGAAGGCGGCACCGCGACCTACCATTTGGGCCACGCGGACCCGGTGGCGCGCGCGGCATCAGCCCATAACATGATGCTGTGGCAGGCGGCTTGTGCATTGCGCGGCGAAGGGGTGCGGTGGCTCGACCTTGGGTCGGTCAGCGATGCTGCCCCCGGCTTGATGCGGTTCAAACTGGGCACCGGGGCCGCGTTGCACCGCTTAGGCCACACCCTGCTGGTGCTGCCCGGTTGACAGCGGCACGCCACAGGCGCACCAAGGCGGCAGGGATCAGCGCGCGGGGGCAATCCTTGTTCCCCGCAATCCGGCGCGCCCCGACCCATAGGCCACACGGCCATGATGCGGTTTTGTCCGGTGGGGTGACAGTGATGGCCAAAGGTCAGATGCGGTCTAACAAAGAAGTGAAGAAGCCAAAGAAAGACAAGACGAAGCCAGCAGTGGCGGTTGCCAGCACTTCGGCTTCGCGGATTTCCAGCAGTCAGGAAAAGGTCAAGGGCAAGGAGTGATCCTTGGCCTTGGGCCGCATTGACGCGGGGCCCGTGGTTTCAGGCGTTTCGGATTTAAGCCTTCTGGCTGCGGGCATGAAAGATGAAGCCCAAAAAGTTCAGCAGCACCTGTGCGGCCAAGATCGCTGTGGTTCCGTCGCGGTCATAGTCGGGTGCAACCTCCACCAGATCGACCCCGACAATTTCATGCGCGCCCGCAAGGCCCTGTAAAATCTCCAGAACCTCATAGTACAGGAAACCTCCATGGCTGGGGGTGCCGGTGCCGGGTGCTATGGACGGACAAAACCCGTCAATATCAATCGTGACATAAACCCGCGCGCCTGCCGGAATCCGCGCCAATACGGCCCCGGTTCCCAATTTGCGCACGTGCCGCACTGACAGGATATCATCTCCCATGGCCCGGGCAGCCTCGTACCCTTCCTGCGTGGTTGAACTGACATTGCGGATGCCAAGCGCGGTGATGCCGGTCACATAAGGCTGCTCGGCTGCCCGCCGCATCGGGCTGCCATGGCCATGACGCACCCCGTGGCGGACATCAACGAAATCCAGATGCGCGTCGATCTGTACGATGTGAATGTCGCCCCGACCTTCAAATGCGCGTATGCAGGGGATGTTGACGGAATGATCGCCGCCGATGATCACAGGAAGCGCACCTGCGGTCAGCATTGCGCGCACGCCAGCCTCGATATTGGCGTGACTGGTTTCGGTATCAGTATGCACGATATCGGCGTCGCCAATATCAACGATGCGCACATCGGAACCAAGATAGGTGCAATCGTCCTCATGATCGTAAGCCCCGGCATGGCCAAAGCAGAACAGGGTCGATGCCTCTCGCACGGCCCTTGGCCCAAACCGCGCTCCAGCCCGGAACTGGGTGCCAAAGTCAAAGGGTGCGCCCATTACCGCCACATCGGCGTCAATCGCGGACCAGTCGCCGATGTAGGGCCGTTTGCCGAAGGTCGAGATGCCGACGAAGGGCAGGTTCAGGCGGCCAGAGTCGTAGGTGTTGGTCATGGGGGTGTTCCTTGGTTCAGGGTCAGCAGGGCGCGACCACTATCGGTATCAAGAGCGGTCAGGGTGCCAATGGCAGGGCGATAGATGCGTCCGTCGCGCCAACAGCTGCATAATGCGCAGGCCAATGCAATTCTTAGCGGTCACTTTGCATGGCACTCTCTGAAAACCCTTTGGGCCAAAAGTGCAGCGGGACGGGGGCCTTGGCAAGCGCGCGGTCTCAGGGCAGGGTAGCACAAAACAGGAGGCTGCAATGGTCGTTGTGTCGGATGAGATGGTAGCGGCCTATGCGCGCGACGGGGCGGTGCTGATCAAGGGACTTTGGGCCGACTGGGTTGATGTGCTGCGGGCGGGTGTTGCCCGCAATATGGACCAACCGTCAGAGTTTGGCGCTGAGAACCTGAAACCCGGTGAGGGTGGGCGGTTCTTTGACGACTATTGCAACTGGCAGCGCATCCCGGAATTTGAGCAGGTGATCCGGCAATCTGATGTCACGCAGGTTGCCGCCACCCTGATGCAATCGTCCGTTGTGCAACTGTTCCACGACCATGTGCTGGTGAAGGAACCGGGCACCACCAAGCCCACGCCATGGCACACCGACGGCCCCTATTACTTTGTCAAAGGGCGGCAGAACGTCAGTTTCTGGTCGCCGCTGGATCCGGTACGCGAGGCGAGCCTGCGTTGTGTTGCGGGCAGCCACCTGTGGGAAAAAGACGTGTTGCCAACGCGTTGGCTGTCTGAAACCGCGTTTTATCCGAACCCCGAGGCTTACATGGCGGTGCCTGACCCGGACGCGGAGGGGATGCAAGTCCTGGAATGGCAGATGGAACCTGGAGATGCGGTGGCTTTCAACTATCGCACCCTGCACGGGGCGCGCGGCAACACCGCCGCCACACGGCGTCGCGCGTTTTCGTTGCGGCTGGTCGGGGAGGATGCCCGCTATATTGAGCGTCAGGGCCGCACCTCGCCGCCGTTTCCGGGGCATGGCATGGTGTCCGGGCAAAGGTTGCGGGAAGACTGGTTTCCGGTCTTGCTTGGGTAAGGGGGCGGGCTTGCCCTCCATACGAGGAGGGACGCGCCCGCGTTTCCACGGAAGGATGACGCGACACCTGTCCATTTTCACATTGGTCCAAATATCCCCGCAGGAGGCAGCGAGTCTACGACCTGCACGCCGATAAAAGCTTAGATCAGTCCCACCCAAGCCCGCGCTATCGCCAGCCCATGCGCGTCCGCGGCAGCACCTTTGGTCAAAGCCTCGGCCTCAAATCCTGACAGCCAGCCCGGCTGATTGGCTTCAACCAGCCCCGGAAAGCTGCGGTTCCAATCGGCGACCACCCGGCGCGACGCCTCAAAGTGAAACTGGGTGCCATAGGTCGCGCGGCCAATGCGAAACGCTTGCATCTGGGCCTTGTCAGACCGTGCCAGATGCACCGCACGGTTGGGCAAAGTGAACGTGTCTGAATGCCATTCAAAAACCGGAAAGGCCGCTGGCAAATGGCCCAGCACCGGGTCGGCGCGTCCAGCCTCGGTTAACCCAACCTCGCACCAGCCGAACTCGGCTGTCTGGCCCAAACGGTTTTCCGCCCCAAAGGCCCGTGCAAGCACTTGCGCACCCAGACAAATACCCAGCACCGGCCGGTCAGCGCCGCTGTAGGCGGCCATAAGGTGCGCCAATGCGCCCAGATAGGGATGTGTCACATCATCCAGTGCCGACTGCTCGCCACCAAACACCACCAGCGCATCGGCATCCACGCCCGGCAAGGTGTCACCGCGCCACGGTTTGTATAGGTCGATCAGCGCCCCTGCCTCGTGCAGCGCGACGCCGACCTGCCCGTGATGGGTGATGCGGGTATTTTCGACAATCGCCACACGCATAGGAAACCTCTGACTTTTCACGCAGTCTGCACGGGCCGCGCGCCACCGCAACCCCGGGATTCGCCCTTGCAAACCGGCCATGCCCATGACACAGGGAACCGCCAAACGACACATGCGCCGAAAGGGTTGACCATGCAGATTCGTGAGGCTTTCACCTTTGATGATGTCCTGCTGGTTCCAGCGGCCTCATCAGTTCTGCCGTCTGAGGCAGACACGTCAACCTTCGTCACCAAATCCATCCGGATGAACATTCCGCTGCTGTCCTCGGCGATGGATACGGTTACTGAAGGCCGCATGGCAATTGCCATGGCGCAAGCTGGTGGGATCGGGGTGATTCACCGAAATCTGGATACCGAGGCGCAGGCCAACGAAGTGCGTCGGGTGAAACGGTTTGAGAGCGGCGTCGTCTATGCCCCGATCACACTACGCCCGGATCAGACCTTGGCAGATGCCAAAGTGTTGATGGAGCGGTATAATATCACCGGCTTTCCGGTGGTCGATGCGGACAAGCGCGTCGTTGGCATCGTCACAAACCGTGACATGCGCTTTGCGTCTGATGATCGCACGCCAGTGTCTGTGATGATGTCGTCCGACAATCTGGCCCTGTTGCGGGAACCTGTAGACCGCGACGCCGCCATCAGCCTGATGAAGGCGCGCCGCATTGAAAAACTGCTTGTAACGGATGAGACCGGGGTTCTGACCGGGCTTCTGACCCTGAAAGACACCGAAAAATCAGTGCTCAATCCTCACGCCTGCAAAGACGCCATGGGGCGTTTGCGAGTGGCAGCGGCGACGACGGTGGGGGATGCGGGGTTTGAACGGAGCCAAGCCCTGATCGAGGCGGGCGTTGATATGGTGGTGATCGACACGGCCCATGGCCATTCCGAAGGGGTGGCCCGCGCCGTCGCCAGGATCAAAGCGCTGTCGAATGCGGTGCAGGTGATTGCGGGCAACGTGGCCACGGCCTCGGCCACGCGGGCGCTGATTGATGCGGGCGCGGACGCAGTCAAGGTCGGCATCGGGCCGGGGTCAATCTGCACCACGCGCATCGTGGCGGGGGTGGGCGTGCCACAACTGACCGCGATCATGGATGCGGCGGGGGCTGCGGGGGATATTCCGGTTATTGCCGACGGCGGCATCAAGTATTCCGGCGATTTCGCCAAAGCGATTGCGGCGGGCGCGTCCTGCGCCATGGTAGGCTCTGCGATTGCGGGCACGGACGAGTCACCGGGCGAGGTGATCCTGTGGAACGGTCGCAGCTACAAGGCTTATCGTGGCATGGGGTCCTTGGGGGCAATGGCGCGCGGGTCAGCGGACCGCTATTTCCAGAAGGATGCGGCATCGGACAAGCTGGTTCCTGAAGGGATCGAGGGGCAAGTGCCCTACAAGGGGTCGGCGCAGGCGGTCATTCATCAGATGGTTGGCGGGCTGCGCGCGGCCATGGGCTATACGGGCTGTGCGACTGTGGCGCAGATGCAGACCAACTGCGAATTTGTCAGGATCACGGGCGCGGGGTTGAAGGAAAGCCATGTGCATGACGTGCAGATAACTCGCGAAAGCCCGAATTACCGCGTGATGTAAATGCTTATTGCTGTTGTAAGTCAAATGGTTGCTGGGCGATCTTCATGACGCCAGCAGCGCGGCTGTCGGCTGCTATCACCGTATTGGACCGCATCCTTGATGGCGAGCCTGCTGAAAAGTCGCTGACCAACTGGGGTCGCGCCAACCGTTTTGCGGGCTCTGGCGACCGCGCTGCTTTGCGCGATCTGGTGTTTGATGCTTTGCGCTGCAAGCGGTCTTATGCGGCCTTTGGCGGGGGGATGACCGGCCGAGGTCTGATCCTTGGCCAGCAACGCAGTCGTGGGGCCGATCTGGACACGATGTTCAGCGGGATCGGCCATGCGCCGGCCGTTGTTCAAGCCTCTGACGCGCCGCGTATGCCCACAGGTGCCGAGGCGCTGGATTGCCCGGACTGGCTATTGCCGTTGATGCAGGCCACTCTGGGACCCGAAACCGAGACAGTTTTGCGCGCCTTGCAACAGCGTGCTCCGGTGTTCTTACGGGTCAATCTGGCGCGCGGAACGGTGGCGCAGACTCAGGCGCAACTGGCGGCGGATGCCATTGTGACAGTGGCCCATCCCCTTGCGAAGACCGCGTTAGAAGTCACTCAAAACGCGCGGAAAATCCAAAATAGCGCGGCCTATCTGTCTGGCTTGGTGGAATTGCAGGATGCGGCTTCGCAAGCTGTCGTGCAGGCTCTGCCGTTGCGTGATGGGATGCGGGTGCTGGACCATTGCGCAGGAGGCGGCGGCAAGACGCTTGCCATGGCTGCGCGAGCCAAATTGTGGCTGTTTGCGCATGACGCGATCCCTCGGCGGATGGCGGATTTGCCTGCCCGTGCCGTGCGCGCGGGTGTGCAAGTGACGATCGTGGATAATCCTGAAAGTTCAGTGCCTTACGATCTGATCCTCGCTGATGTGCCATGTTCCGGCTCTGGTTCCTGGCGGCGTGATCCTATGGGGAAATGGGCACTGACGCCAGAGATGCTGGCAAAAACCTGCGCAATTCAAGCCTCTATTTTGGACAGGCTCGCACCAATGGTCAGTCCCGAAGGAGCCTTGGCCTATGCCACGTGCTCGCTGTTGCAGGGTGAAAATGAGGCGCAGATCGACGCGTTTCTCGCCCGCACACCGGGGTGGAACTGTCAGACATCACAGCGATTTACGCCACTTTCAGGGGGTGATGGGTTTTTTATTGCAATATTGACGCGTAAATAGCGCCACGCTACACAACCTATAGGGTTTTTTTCGCGCCGGTTAAGCCGCGATTAACGATTGTCCCCCCGAATAAGGACTTGAGACGAATCTCTCATGGGTTGAAGGGCGGTTTCTCAGGTGACAGGGGTTGGCGATATTCTGGGCACGGCGCGGGCGATGGCTGGGCGCGCCTGGCTGCTGGTCGCGGCGGCTTTGGGGTGTTTTGTGCTGGCTTGGGGGGCTGGGACAGAGGCGGTACAAAAATCCGCATTGGTGTCGGGTCTTACTTTTGTGGTACTGGTTCTGGTGCTGCGCGGCCTTGCGCTGTTTGACGCTGCGCGCAAAAGACGGCTTGAGGCGCAGGTGTTCGCACTGGTTGGCGATGATGCAGCCCCTTGTTTTACCACGGATATGTTGGGTCAGATCGGTTATCGTAACGCCGCGGCCGTGACGCGGTTTGGCGGTGATACTGCGGCCACGCTGGTGGCCACGCTGAATGACCACTTTGCGTCTCCCGCCGCAGTGCTGTACCGCTTGCAAAGCCGCGCTGCCAACCTTGGTGCCGCCCGCGAAGATGTGGTTACGCGGCGTGGCCACACCCGGTTGTCGGTCCACCGCGTTGTCGACAAACGGTTTTTGTGGCGGCTAGAAGAGTTTCAGGATCGCAGCGGTGCAGGGCGCGGGGCGGAAACGCTCAGCCTGCCGATGCTGGTCGCCAATAAAACCGGTGTTGTTCTTTTCACCAATGAGGCGATGCGCCGTCTGATCGGCCACAGGCCCAAACGGCTTGACCGCGTGTTCACCAGTTTGTCGTGCAAGACTGGCGAGGAGGTTGAGATTGCCAGTGCCGACGGACCGGTCCGTGCCATCTTGGCCGAAATTTCGGGAGTGGGAGAAAGGCGGGAGATTTTCTTGCTGCCGGTGCCGGAACGACGCGATGACGAATCTGTGCTTGCTGATTTTGAGCACGTGCCAGTGGCATTGATGAAATTTGGGGTCGATGGCGGTATGCGCGCCGCCAACCGCGCCGCACGCGATTTGATGCAGATCACAGACCCGGTGGGCGTGATGTTCCACGACTTGTTTGAGGGTTTGGGGCGCCCGGTTGCGGATTGGCTGTCAGATGTGGCGACCGAACGCTTGCCCGGCGCCGCCGAGGTTTTGCGCGCGCGCATGCAGGAGGAAGATAGCTATCTGCAAATCACGCTGCGCCGGATCGTGGAACAGGGCAGGCCGGGGGTGCTGGCCGTGTTGAACGATGCAACGGCGTTAAAAACGCTGGAAGCGCAGTTTGTTCAAAGCCAGAAAATGCAAGCAATCGGGCAACTGGCGGGCGGCATCGCGCATGATTTCAACAACTTGTTGACGGCAATTTCGGGCCATTGCGACCTGTTGCTGCTTCGTCATGGGCGCGAGGATAGTGATTTTGCGGACCTTACGCAGATTCATCAGAATGCCAACCGCGCGGCTGCTTTGGTCGGACAACTGCTGGCGTTTTCCCGCAAACAGACGCTGAAGCCGCAAACCCTTGATCTGCAAGAAGTTTTATCAGACCTCACCCATCTTCTGAACCGCCTGGTTGGGGAAAGGATCAGCCTAAAATTGGCGCACGACCCCCTGCTTGGTCCAATCCGGGCCGACAAGCGCCAACTTGAACAGGTGATGATGAACCTGATTGTTAACGCCCGTGACGCGATGCAGGACGGTGGCGTGATCCGGGTGGAGACTGAGGCGCTGACCCTGCGCGAAGAATTACGCCGCGACCGCGCGATTGTTCCGCCTGGCGAATATGCAGTGATCCGGGTGACCGATGTGGGCGATGGCATTCCTCAAGACAAACTGCACAAGATTTTCGAGCCGTTTTTCACCACCAAACGGGTAGGCGAAGGCACCGGGCTTGGGCTTTCCACGGCATATGGCATCGTCAAACAGTCTGGCGGATTCATCTTTGTGAACAGTGAAGTAGGGCAGGGCACCGAGTTTCAACTCTTCTTCCCGGTTCATGAATTGACCCTGCCCGAGGTGCTGCCCGAAGCTCCCAAACGGGTTGTCATGCGGCAGGGGGAAGGCGTGGTGCTGTTGGTCGAGGACGAGGCCCCAGTGCGTGCATTTGCCAGCCGCGCCTTGCGGATGCGCGGCTACACGGTACTGGAAGCTGAGAACGCAGAGGAGGCATTGCGCACCTTAGAAGACCCGGGGTTGGAAGTGGACGTGTTCGTGACCGACGTGGTGATGCCGGGGATGGACGGGCCCACTTGGGTCAAGCGCGCGCTGGAGGATCGCCCAAATGTGCGGGTGATCTTTGTGTCGGGCTATGCCGAAGACTGCCTGTCGGAAAGTCAGGCGCGCATCCCGAATTCAGTGTTTTTGCCCAAGCCGTTTTCACTGACCGATCTGACCTCGACGGTGCAAGACCAGTTGCATTGACGCTTAGGGATGTTTTGCCAAGGAATTATAGAGGGCGTAATCTTCCGCGGCGACCTCGTTCAGCAACTGCTCGGTTTGCGGTGACAGCTCCAATTCGGCAAGGGGAGAGACGTTGAGGCGTGGCAAGATGATCTCGCACCCCAGCCTTTCCTCAAGAAAATCAATGAAGTGTTCAATTTCATCATAGCGGAATAACCGGTCCACCCCTTCGCCATGCCGGGGCCGCAAGAACCGGGCTTGTGAGCCAACTGCCGCAAATTCGGGCTGTGGGTCCTGACACCAGGCATGGACAAAAGCATCGAAAGTTTTGCCGACTGTGCTTTTGCGCGGGTCGGTCACATCGTCGCGCTGCCGGTAGCGGAACCAACTGCCCAGCCAGTCCCGCGGTTCGCGCATCAGGGCAACCACGGTGAAATCCTCGCCGCCAGAGGCTGCATTCAGATAAGGCCCAACAAAGCGGCGATAGCGGTGTGCTGTGGTATGTTTTAGAACCGGCGGCCGCTGAATCACGACAGAGGCCAGTGATTCGAGCGCAACCTCAATCGCTGTAGAACCCGTCTTTGGCGTGGCAAGAAACGCGAGCCTTTGATCCCAGAACACCAGCATATACGGAGATTTCCTTGCAAAACCCCATTTCGAGGCGATTTCTTTATCGGCGTAAACTATCCGTTAACGGATTCAGGCAAAAGCTGATTTTACGAAAAATCGCTTGAATTGTTCTCTTTTTGATCTCATACACAAGAGAACACTTCGGGAACATGTGTATGGATTGCCGCCCGGGGGTGGCTGTGAAATAAGGGGATGAAGATGGCTGCGGCAAACCTGCTGGACCTGAAGGACAAGCGCGAAATGGACAAGGCGAAGGCGCTAGAAAGCGCGCTGGCACAGATTGAACGGCAGTTTGGCAAGGGCTCGATCATGAAGCTGGGCAACAACAGCCCGGCGATGGATATCGAATCTACTTCGACCGGATCGCTTGGCCTGGACATCGCCCTTGGCATTGGCGGACTGCCGCAGGGCCGGATTGTTGAGATTTTTGGGCCTGAAAGCTCTGGCAAGACCACGCTTACGCTGCATGTGGTGGCAGAGGCGCAGAAAAAAGGCGGGGTCTGCGCCTTTGTCGATGCGGAGCATGCGCTTGATCCGCAATATGCCAAGAAATTGGGCGTCAATCTGGATGAGTTGCTGATCAGCCAGCCGGACACGGGCGAGCAGGCGCTGGAGATTGTCGACACGTTGGTGCGTTCTGGCGCTGTCAGTCTGATCGTTGTCGATTCGGTGGCAGCTTTGGTGCCGAAATCGGAAATCGAAGGTGACATGGGCGATATGCAAATGGGCAGTCAGGCGCGCTTGATGAGTCAGGCCATGCGCAAACTGACCGCCAGCATTGGCCGCAGCAACTGTATGGTCATCTTTATCAATCAGATCCGTATGAAGATCGGCGTGATGTTCGGCAGCCCCGAAACCACCACGGGGGGCAACGCGCTGAAATTTTACGCCTCTGTGCGTCTGGACATTCGCAGGACCGGGGCGATCAAGGACCGCGACGAAGTGGTTGGCAACGCGACCCGGGTAAAAGTGGTCAAGAACAAAGTGGCCCCGCCTTTCAAAGAGGTGGAATTTGACATCATGTATGGCGAGGGCATTTCCAAGGTCGGTGAGCTGGTCGATATCGGCGTGAAGGCCGGCGTCGTGGAAAAGTCTGGCAGCTGGTATTCCTATGGCGACGAACGCATCGGTCAGGGGCGTGAGAACGCGAAAGCGTTTCTCAAGCAGAACCCGGGGGTTGCGATGGCGATCGAGGATAAGATCCGCGCGGCCAATGGTCTGGATTTCGCAATGACGGAAAAGCCTGACCCGGAAGATATGTTGGACGAATAATCCAAAGCCCTGACGATCAAGACCAGCGGCCGGGGGCAAAACCCTCGGCCTTTTGCCATTCGGCGGCGCACGCCCATGGACAGGCCAAGCGCGGGGCGATACATCAACGCGAAAGCCGTATTTTCCCTACAAGAGGGCCTGCATCCCATGGCGTCGCTGAACGATATCCGCTCGACTTTTCTCGATTTTTTTGCGCGCAACGGGCACAAGGTTGTGGACAGCTCGCCCCTGGTGCCGCGCAATGACCCGACGCTGATGTTTGCCAATTCGGGGATGGTGCAGTTCAAGAACTGTTTCACAGGGGTGGAAACCCGCGATTATGTGCGCGCGACCACCGCGCAAAAATGCGTGCGGGCGGGCGGCAAGCACAACGACCTCGACAACGTCGGCTACACTGCGCGCCATCATACGTTCTTCGAGATGCTGGGAAATTTCAGCTTTGGCGATTACTTCAAGGCCGAAGCTATTGGGTTTTCCTGGGAATTGCTGACCAAAGATTTCGGCATCGACAAGGACAAGCTGTGCGTCACCGTCTACCACACTGATGATGAGGCCGCGAACCTGTGGAAAAAGATCGCTGGCCTGCCGGACCATCGCATCATCCGCATTCCGACCGATGACAATTTCTGGCGCATGGGGCCGACTGGCCCCTGCGGCCCCTGCACCGAGATTTTCTATGACCACGGCGACCACATTCCAGGCGGCCCGCCCGGCAGCCCGGACGAGGATGGTGACCGTTTCATCGAAATCTGGAACAACGTGTTCATGCAGAATGAACAGTTTGCCGATGGTACCATGCGCCCGTTGGAGATGCAGAGCATCGACACCGGCATGGGGCTGGAGAGGATCGGAGCCCTGCTGCAGGGCAAACACGACAATTATGACACAGACCTTATGCGCAGCCTGATCGAGGCGAGCGCCCATGCCACCAGCACTGACCCGGACGGCCCCGGCAAAACCCACCACCGGGTCATAGCCGATCATCTGCGGTCGACCAGTTTTCTGATCGCCGATGGAGTGATGCCCAGCAGTGAAGGGCGCGGTTATGTGCTGCGCCGGATCATGCGGCGCGCGATGCGGCACGCGCACATGTTGGGCGCGCAAGACCCGGTGATGCACCGGTTGGTGCCGGCTTTGGTGCGGCAAATGGGTGGGGCTTATCCTGAATTGCAGCGCGGCCAGTCTATGATCGAGGAGACGCTGCGGTTAGAGGAGACCCGCTTTCGGCAGACGCTGGATCGCGGTTTGCGCCTGTTGGACGATGAGCTGACGCGCATTCCCGAAGGCGGCGCGCTGCCGGGGGCGGCGGCGTTCAAGCTCTACGACACTTACGGCTTTCCGCTGGATCTGACGCAGGATGCTCTGCGCGAAAAGGGTCGCTCTGTGGATGTGGTCGGATTTGATGCCGCGATGGCAGAACAGAAAACCAAGGCCCGCGCGGCTTGGGCTGGCACGGGCGAGGCGTCGGATGGCGCTATCTGGTTTGGTCTGGCCGAGGCGGACGGCGTGACAGAGTTTCTGGGCTATGACACCGAGATTGCCGAGGGCGTGGTAACGGCGCTGGTGCGCGAAGGTGTCTTGATCGATGCCGCAGATGCCAGGTTCCCCGTGCAGATCGTGGTTAGCCAGACGCCGTTTTATGCGGAAAGTGGTGGCCAAGTCGGCGATATGGGTGTGCTGCGGACGGATACCGGTGTCGCCGACATTACCGATACCCGCAAGACGGCAGGGGTCGTGCAACACATCGCGACCGTGCGCGAGGGGCAGATTTTGAAAGGGCAGGCTGCGCGGCTGGAGGTGGATCATTCCCGCCGTGGCCAGATCCGTGCCAACCACTCTGCCACGCACCTGCTGCACGAGGCATTGCGCGCAGCCCTTGGCGATCATGTCGCACAGCGCGGCAGCCTGAATGCGGCCGACCGTTTGCGCTTTGATTTCAGCCACAACCACGCGATGACGCCGGCTGAGATCGCGGCAGTTGAGGCCGAAGTAAATGCCTATATCCGCCAAAACACCTCGGTCGATACCCGCATCATGACGCCTGACGATGCCCGCGCCTTGGGCGCGCAGGCGCTGTTTGGCGAGAAGTACGGTGAAGAGGTTCGCGTCGTGTCAATGGGCACGCGTGACGGGTCGGGCAAGGGTGCGGACCGGCAAACCTATTCGCTGGAACTGTGCGGCGGTACCCATGTCGCCCGTACAGGGGATATTGGGGCTTTTGTGCTGGTCGCAGATTCGGCCTCATCGTCCGGCGTTCGGCGGATAGAGGGGCTGACAGGGCAGGCGGCGCTGGACTATCTGCTATTGCAAGACAAACGGTTGGCCGATGCGGCCACCGCGCTGAAAACTCATCCGGGTGATGTGCTAGACCGGGTAAAGGCACTGCTGGAGGAACGGCGTGCCCTGTCCAATGAGGTGGCGCAACTGCGGCGCGACGTTGCCATGGGCGGCAAGGGTGCCGGGCCTGAAGCCAAAGAAATCAACGGCATCCCTTTCCTGGCCCAAGTGTTGACAGGGGTGTCGGGCAAAGATTTGCCCAGCTTGATTGATGAGATGAAAGCCCGCCTCGGCACGGGTGCTGTGCTGCTGATTGCAGATACCGGGGGTAAACCTGCGGTCGCGGCAGGCGTGACGGCGGACCTGACCGGCCGGGTTTCGGCTGTGGCCTTGGTCAAGGCTGCGGCAGAGGCCATGGGTGGCAAGGGTGGCGGCGGGCGGCCTGATATGGCACAGGCGGGCGGCGCGGATATTGCTCTGGCCGATGCGGCAATCAAAGCGGCTGAAGCCGTGATGGGGGCCTAGATGCCAACCGCCCTGTGGGTTGCCCATGTGGAAGTGACTGACGCTGACGCTTACGGGCGCTATGCCGTAGGCGCTGGCCCCGCGATCGCGGCGCATGGCGGCGTGTTTCTGGCGCGCGGCGGGCGCTATGTGCAACTCGAAGGCCGAGACCGCGCCCGCAACGTGGTAGCGCGGTTCCCGAGCCTCGAGGCGGCAGTGGCCTGCTACAACAGCCCCGCCTATCAGGCAGCACTCGCCCATGCCAAGGGGGCCTCTGTCCGGGATTTGATGGTGGTAGAAGAAATCGGCGACTGACCGCTTTCGATTTAATTTTCAGAACCCAAGTCCCGGTTTTCATGATAATGTTACAAAAAAGAAACGTCCGGGGCCGAGCAATGAAATACAGTAATGGGGCACGCTGATGTGCCGGTGGGCTGCCTATATCGGTGCGCCGATTTTCCTCGAGGAAATCATCAGCCGCCCGGGCCATTCGCTGATCCATCAAAGCCATTGCGCCACGCAGTGCCACACCGCGATCAAC
>JANNNF010000182.1:0-3179 GCA_031398405.1 Rhodobacterales bacterium
GCCCATGCCGTTCATCAGCTGCGAAATGCCAGTACCGTATGGGCCGTGAAAGCCCGCACGTCCCTTGGCCATCAGCGACAGATCTGGCGCGTTGGCGGTGTTGTTGGCGGGGAAGTTGTCGGTGGGGGCGATCACGCGGAATTCGCCCTTTTCGACATCGTAAAGCTGCCGGTTGCTGTCTTCGTCGTTGATCGACAGGCCAGCGGCATAAGCGCGGACCTGATCAGCGGGAAGCTCCGGGCCGCCCGCATCGCCAAGGGTGCGGATCGGCACGAATTTCATACCGTGGCAGGCAGAGCAGACCTCGGTGAACACCTGAAGGCCGCGTTGCAGTTGGTTTTGGTCGAATCTGCCGGTCATGCCCTCATGGGCGAAGGCGACGTCGGTCAGTTCTGTATGACCCTCGGCGGCGAACATCGCCCCCGAGGACAGGGCCAGAACCGAGGCGGCCAGTGCGAATTTGGTAAACATCTGGGTCGGTTCCTTTTTCACTCGGCCGGTTGCACAGCGGCATTGCTGCCGATGGGCTTGGCGTAGTGGGAATTGAAGTCTGCCTCGATGGTGGCGGGTTGCGGCAGCGGTTTCTCGATCACGCCAAGCAGCGGCAAGATGATCAGGAAATATGCAAACCAGTAGGCCGAGGCGATCAGCGAGATCCAGTCATAGGGGAACTCGGCCGGTTGCGAGCCTACCCACGTCAGCACCACAAAATCGACGCACAGCAGCGCAAACCACCACTTGAACATCGGGCGATACCGACCCGAGCGCACCGACGAGGTGTCGAGCCACGGGGCGACGGCCATCACGGCAATGGCACCGAACATCGCCAGCACGCCGAAGAACTTGGCGTCGATGATGCCGAAGGACACGATATTGGCCAGTTGCACCACCCAGACATCGGCGGTGAAGGCCCGCAGGATCGCGTAGAACGGCAAGAAGTACCATTCGGGCACGATGTGCTTGGGAGTCGAGAGCGGATTGGCCTCAAGATAGTTGTCGGGGTGGCCCAGATAGTTCGGCATGAAGCCCACGACCGCAAAGAAGATGGTCAGGATTACGGCAAGCGCGAACAGGTCTTTGATCACGAAGTAGGGCCAGAAGGGCAGGGTGTCACGGTCAGCCTCGGCCTTGGATCCGCGGCGGACCTCAACCCCGGTGGGGTTGTTGTTGCCGGTGGTGTGGAAGGCCCAGATATGCACGGCGACAAGGCCTGCAATCACGAAGGGCAGCAGATAGTGCAGGCTGAAGAAGCGGTTCAGGGTGGCATTGTCCACCGCAGGGCCGCCGAGCAACCATGTCTGGATCGGGGCACCCACGCCGGGGATCGCGCCGAACAGGCCGGTGATCACGGTGGCCCCCCAGAACGACATCTGGCCCCAGGGCAGAACGTAGCCCATGAACGCCGTTGCCATCATCGCAAGATAGATCAACATGCCGATGATCCATGTCACCTCACGCGGGGCTTTGTAGGACCCGTAATAGAGGCCACGGAAAATGTGCAGATACACGGCAACAAAGAACAGTGACGCGCCGTTGGCGTGCAGATAGCGCAGCATGTAGCCACCGTTCACGTTGCGCATGATGTGTTCAACGCTGGCAAACGCCTGATCGACGTGGGGGGTGTAGTGCATGACCAGCACGATGCCGGTGATGATCTGCATCGCGAGACAGAAGGTCAGGACGATGCCCCAGATCCACATCCAGTTCAGGTTCTTGGGCGTGGGGGCCATGATGGTGTCATATGCCAACCCAACGATGGGCAGACGCGAATAAAGCCACTTTTCGCCGCCCGTCTTGGGCTCATAGTGGTCGTGCGGAATTCCGGCCATGATGTTTCCCCTTACCCGAGCTTGATGGTGGTTTCATTTTCGAACACGGCAACCGGCACGGGCAGGTTGCGCGGGGCCGGACCTTTGCGGATGCGGCCTGAGGTATCGTAATGCGAGCCATGGCACGGGCAGAACCAGCCGCCAAAGTCGCCCGACCCGTCACCCAAGGGCACGCAGCCAAGGTGGGTACACACGCCCATCATAACCAGCCATTCGCCGGCTTCATCCAGCGTGCGGTTCTGGTCGGCGGCGTCGGCCACCGGCTTGTTCGCGTTTTCGGCCATCTGGTCTGGCAGATCGCCAAGCGCCGTGGCGCGGGCGGCCTCAATCTCTTCGGGGTTGCGGCGACGGATGAACACCGGCTTGCCCAGCCATTTCACCGTCAACTGAGTGCCAACCTCGACCGCCGAGACATCGACGAAGATCGACGACAGCGCGGCCACATCGGCCGACGGGTTCATCTGATTCACCAGCGGCCAGACGGCGGCACCGGTTGCAACCGCCCCGGCCCCTGCCGTGGCATAGTACAGGAAATCACGGCGGGTGCCGGTGGTTGTGCCTGCGTGGTCGTCTGCGTGGGACACGAGATATTCTCCCTTCCGGGGCCGCGAGCCGCGACCCATGATCGTCAGAGGCAACTGATCGCTCAGCCGCCCGGATAGGCCGCTTTTAGCCAGTCAATATCGGGCCGTCCAGCGGACAAACGGGCGCAGTCTGGCACAAATGCACAGGATTATTTGGCCTGTGGCAGATCGGACGCCTTATCGTGCGACAGATCAGCCAACGGGTTGGGTGGCGATCATCGACGGGCGGGTTGCAAAAGCCGCTGCCCAAGCCGCCAGATGCGGGTGGCCGTTGCGCCAGCGGCGCGCGTCCAGCCGGAAATCGACATAGCCCAGTGCGCAGGCCAGCGCGATCTGCGCCATGTCCAGCGGGCCGGCCAGATGGTCCATCCAGCGGCTTTCCACCGCATCCAGCGCACGGGCAATCTTGAGCCATTGGCCTTCAACCCACGGATCATGGCGGCGGTCTTCGGGGCGGATGCGTTGTTCGTAGACCATCAGCAAGGCGGCATCGAGGATGCCGTCAGCGGTGGCCTCAACCGTCAGTGTATCCCACAGGCGGGGGGCCGGGGGGTAAAGGTCGGCTTCGGCCTGGGCGTTCAGGTATTGGCAGATCACCCGGCTGTCATAGAGCGCGTTGCCATCGGGCCGCAGCAGGGCCGGCACTTTGCCAAGGGGGTTTTCCTCGACGGGCATTGACCCCGGGTCGACCGGGGTGCCTGAGGCGGGAATCAACGTCACTTGCGGCAACAGTCCAGTTTCGTGCAGCAAAACCATGACCTTGCGG
>JANNNF010000193.1:0-3303 GCA_031398405.1 Rhodobacterales bacterium
TGACACCGAACGCCGGTCGATGGTGGCCGAACGCGATACCAGCGACCGATATCTGGCGGCGTATCTCTCTGACCGGGTCGGGGCGGAATTTGCCGGGCGCATTTCAGGCGTGCAGCGGTTTGGGCTGTTCGTGAAGCTGGATGAAACCGGGGCCGACGGTCTGGTGCCGATCCGAAGCGTGGGGCGTGAGTATTTCCACTTTGACGCTGACGCGCAGGCGTTGATCGGGGCCGATACTGGCGTGACCATCGGCATTGGCCAGCGGGTGACAGTGCGGCTGGCCGAAGCAACCCCGGTAACGGGCGGGTTGATGTTGGACCTTTTGACCGTCGAGGACCGCACTCTGCCGTCAGGCCGCGCCCGACCGGGCCGCTTTGCGCCGCGCAAACCGGGCAAGGCGGCGGTCAAGGACGCCGCATTAAAGCGCAAACTGGTGCGCAAGAAGCGGTCGTGATGCGGGGATTGCTGCTGGCAGGATTGGTGCTGATGGCCGATCCCGCAGCGGCGCAATCGGCTTTGGGGCAAGAAACCGACGGGGGTGTGGTCGTGAACGCAGCGCGCAGTCAGGCAGGGTTGCAAGCGTGGGTTCTGGCGTTTCGCCCCCGGGCTTTGGGAGCGGGCGTACCGGCAGCGGTGTTTGACGCCAGCATGCGCGACGTGCAGTTCAGCGACACGATCGTCAAACGCGACCGCAACCAGAACGAATTCAGCAAGACCATCTGGGATTATCTCGACACCGCGGTATCGGCGGACAGGGTGGCCCTGGGCATCAAGGCGCTGGCCGCCAACCGCGATCTTCTGACCCGGATCAAGGCGGAATTTGGCGTAGAGGCCGAAGTGGTGGTGGCCGTCTGGGGCCTCGAAAGCGCCTATGGCACCTTTCGCGGCGACACGCCGATTTTGGGCGCACTGGCGACGCTGGCCTATGACGGGCGAAGGGCCGCGTTCTTTGAGGCGCAGTTGATTGCGGCGCTGCGAATTGTGGCCAATGGCGATGTGACGGTGGCGGGTATAGTCGGCAGTTGGGCGGGGGCGATGGGGCATACCCAGTTCATGCCGTCAAGTTGGTGGGATTATGCGGTGGATTTCACTGGCGATGGCAAGCGCGACATCTGGGGGGATGATCCGGCAGATGCCTTGGCGTCCACCGCCAATTATCTGGCGCGGCATGGCTGGGCAAAGGGTGCGGCCTGGGGGCTGGAGGTTCGGCTCCCCGGAGGTTTTGACTACGCGCAGACGACGGAACGGGTAAAGAAAGCCGTGGAAGACTGGCGCGCCTTGGGGGTAGTGCCTGCGGTTGGCGGTGCGTTGCCTGATCATGGGATGGCGTCTGTGTTGCTGCCGGGTGGGGCGCGCGGTGCGGCGTTTCTGGTATTCAATAATTTCAAGGCGATTGAGGCCTATAACACCGCCGATGCGTATGTGATTGCAATAGGTCATCTGGCCGACCGCATCAAAGGCGGGCCAGCAATTGCTGCCACATGGCCGCGCGATTTGCGGGCGCTAAGTCTTGATGAGCGGATGGACCTGCAGCGGCTGCTGTCAGCAGCGGGGTTTGATGCGGGAGGAGTGGACGGCCGGATGGGGCCAAAGACCATCGCTGCGGTAAAAGCGTTTCAGGTAGCACACGGGTTGGTGCCGGATGGATATCCGAGCTTGGACATTCTTGGTCGGTTGCGGTAGCCCGCCTGCTCCCCCAATGGGGGAAACGCGATGTCCGGGTCCGTTCTGCACCCCCTGCGTCTGAAGGATGTGCGCCTCCGCCACCGTGGTGGGGAGGGAGGGGGCGGTTTAGGCGGCGAGGTCGTTCATCCTGGCCGCGAGTTTGACATCCAGATCGCTGAGCCCGCCTGCGTCATGGGTGGTCAGTGTTACCGTGACGCGGGAATAGACGTTGAACCATTCAGGGTGGTGATCCCACTTTTCGGCATAAAGCGCCACGCGGGTCATAAACCCGAAAGCCTGATTGAACGATTTGAATTTGAAGGTTTTTGTTATCGCATCGCGGTCCGGTACCATAGCCCAACCTGCGGCAAGCAGGGGGTCAAGGGCGCTGCGGTCGGTCAGGGGAACGGCGGGCATGGGCAGTCCTTTCAATCTTCAGATGTGATGCGCCGGAAAGGGCCGTAAGCGGTCAGCACCTCGATCTCTTCATCCACCGCACGGCGTTCTTCAGCCAGATAGCGCGCGACGGCAGAGCGGAAACCGGGGTCGGCGATCCAGTGCAGGGAATGAACGGGAGTCGGCAGATAGCCGCGCGCGAGTTTGTGGTCGCCTTGTGCGCCAGCCTCGACCCTTTGCAGGCCGTGGGTGATGGCCCAGTCGATGGCCTGATAATAGCACAGTTCAAAGTGCAGGCAGGGATGATCTTCGGCGCAGCCCCAGTAGCGGCCAAACAGGGTATCGCGGCCGATGAAGTTCAAGGCACCGGCCACCGGGCGGCTGCCGTCAAACGCCAGCACCAGCAACATGTCGTCGCGCAGGGTCTTGTGCGCCTCGGTGAAAAAGCGGCGGGTGAGGTAGGGCGTGCCCCATTTGCGCGCGCCGGTATCTTGATAAAATTGCCAGAACGCATCCCAATGCGCGGGTTCGATCTGATCGCCGGTCAGGGCGCGGATGGTCAGGCCGTGGCCTTGGGCGGTTTCACGTTCGCGGCGGATCATCTTGCGTTTGCGCGACGACAAGTCGGCGAGAAAATCGTTGAAGGAGGCGTAGCCCCGGTTTTCCCAGTGGAATTGCTGGGTGACGCGGTGCAGCAGGTCGTGGCTGCCTGCGAGGGCTTCCGCCTCATCCGCCGTGCAAAAGGTGACGTGCAAGGATGACAGGCGGTTTTGGGCGGCGATCTGAATGGCGGCGTCGATCAGGGTGTCGCGGGTGTCTGGCGGCCCCAGGAAACGGCGGCCCGTGGCGGGGGTGAACGGCACGGCGATCTGCAATTTCGGGTAATAGTGCCCGCCCGCCCGTTCAAACGCCTGCGCCCAACCTTGATCGAAGATGTACTCGCCCTGGGAATGGCCCTTGGCATACATCGGCGTCGCGGCAACCATCTTGTCCCCGTGGATCAGGGTCAGAGGGTGCGGTGTCCAGCCCGTACCCGTGCCGGTGGACGCGGACCGGTCCAGCGCCGATAGAAAACGGTAGGTGGTGAACGGATCGACGGGGCGGCCCGTGGCCTGTTCGGGGGCTGCGACGGCATCCCATGCGTCGGCGTCGATGTCTGCAAGACCATTGTGCAGGGTAAGGTTCATTCCGACCCGTGTGATTGCGGCAAGCGGGGGGGGGGTTTGACACCCCCCCCCCCCC
>JANNNF010000232.1:0-2971 GCA_031398405.1 Rhodobacterales bacterium
GTGATCTGCGGGCTTTGCGCCAGATGGCTATAGATTGCCTCGGCATAGGCGGCACAGTGGCTGCCAGGCTCATTGGTCTGGTCAATGCCCGGGGCCATCGGGCAACCGGAATAGGTGTATTGCGCCGTGCGGGTGCCGCGCAGAGCGGCAGCCAAGGGTACGGCCAAAGCATCAGCATGGCTGTCGCCCAGCAGGGCCGAGGTGACAGGCCCCTCTGTCCCAAGCACACAGGCATCGACGGGGGCGATGATCCGGGGGCCGTTTGAACTGCACGTGCGGCGGTTGGGGTTTCGGTCATCCTCAGCGGCCAGGATGGCCAGGGTTTGCGCATCAAACCGCTGCGGCAGGCCTTTCAGCACCACACCCGCCACGCCCACGCAGATCAACACCAGCGACCCCGCGGTCACCAGCGACACGGCGCGCCGATGCCAGAACCCCGGCTTGCGGAAGGGTTGCTCCACCGCCCACCACGTCAACCCCGCCAAAGCGACGGTCAGGACCACCAGCCCTGCCATTACCAGCGGTGCAGGTTCGTCTCGGCCATAGCGCGAAAACGCGAGCACTGGATTGTGCCATAGATAAATGCCATAGCTGATCAACCCCAGCCCGACAAAAGCCCGCGCCGACAGCACGCGGTGCGCCACCGTTCCCGGCCCGGCAAATACAATCACCAGCACGGCCCCGACCGTGGGCAGCAGGGCAGTCAGGCCAGGAAACGGCGTAGTCGCGCCAAACCCCAGTATGGCGACGACGATGCAGCCCAGCCCCAGCAGACTGCCCACCTGATGCGGCGGGCGGGCAGGCAGCATGGCGGCAAGCGCACCCAGCAGAATGGTCCATCCCCGCGTCGGCAGCAGATAGAACGCAGCCCCCGGATCGCGGCGCAGCCAGACCTCTGCCGCCACCACACCTGCCACGATCAGCGCCAGCAGCACCCCGGCGATAACCCGCAACCCGAACCGCCAAAGCACCGCCAGCAGAACCGGGAAGAACAGATAATACTGCTCCTCTACGGCAAGGCTCCAGATATGCAGCAGAGGCTGGGCTTCGGCCGCGCGGTCGAAGTAGCCCACATTGTTTGCGGTAATCAGGTTCAGGGTGAAGGTTGCAGCCCCGACAAGGCTTGCGGCGGCATCCTTCAGATCACGCGGCAGCATCAGCGCCACGGCGACCGGCACACAAACCGCACAGACCACGATCAGCAAGGGCAGGATGCGCCGGGCACGACGGGCGTAGAAGCGGGCGAACGTGAAGGTGTCAGTGCTGCGTTCGGCCAACAGGATCGAGGTGATCAAAAAGCCCGAGATCACGAAAAACACATCGACCCCGACAAACCCGCCCGGCAACCACGGAACGCCGGCATGGAACAGAACCACTGACAGCACGGCCACGGCACGCAGGCCGTCAATCTCGGGGCGGTAGGGGCGTGTGATCACGGAGAGCGGTCCTTTGGCATGCAGGTCCGGTCTATCTGCCTGCACGCACCTGCCGCAAGTCTTGCGTCACTGGTGGCCGTGCGCCGGGCCAGTCGGTCGCCAGATGCCAAGCCTGACCCGCTGCCAGAACGCGCGCATCTGCCCCCACCCGGCCAATCAGCTGCATCCCCATCGGCAGGCCCTGTGGACCAAACCCGATGGGCACGGACAGCGCGGGCAAGCCGATCAAGCTAACCGGCACCACCACTTCCATCCAGCGGTGATAGGTGTCCATTTCTGCTGTGCCAATCATCTGAGGCCAACGCCAGTCAACGGGAAAAGGCCAGACCTGTGCTGTGGGCATCACCAGCAGATCGTATGTGTCAAACAACCGGGCCGCATGGGCGTACCAGCGTGACCGGATCACACTTGCTTCATACACCGAGTCGGCGGACAGGCCGAGGCCTTGCTCAATTTCCCACACCGTTTCGGGCTTTAACTGCGCGCGCTTGGTGTGGTCATCATACAGTGCGCGCTTACCGTTGGAATTGAGCATGGCACGCAGCGTCGTCCACGCCCGCCACAGCTTGGCCGCGGGGAAGGGGGGCGGCAGGGCCTCAACCCTTGCGCTCAAGTCAGTGAACTGGTGTAGCGCGGCCTCGCACAGATCAAGGATGCCGGGCTCCATCGGATAGGCCCCGCCCCAATCGCCCAGCCAGCCGATGCGCAGGCCGCGCAGATCGCCGTGCAATCGGGCGGCATAATCCTCGGTCGCACGGCCAAATGGCACTTGCGGGTTATCCCCCGCCTGTACCGCCAGCAACCGCGCCACATCTTCGACTGTCCTGCCCATCGGGCCTTCGGTGGCGAGGGTGGCAAGATGGGTGTCGCCTTCGGCATCGGCGGGCACCAGCCCCCATGTCGGGCGAAAGCCATAGACGTTGCAGAACGCCGCCGGGTTGCGAAGGCTGCCCATCATGTCAGACCCGTCTGCCACCGGCAGCATCCGGGCGGCAAGGCCCGCCGCCGCCCCGCCCGACGACCCGCCCGCCGTGCGCGACAGATCATAGGGGTTGCGTGTGACGCCATGCACCGGGTTGAATGAATGGCTGCCATGGCCCCATTCCGGCGTGTTGGTCTTGCCAATGAAGATCGCCCCCGCAGCCCGCATCCGTGCGGCCAGCAGATCATCGGCTTGCGGGATGAAGTCGGCGTAGAGGGGTGACCCCCAGGTCGTGCGCAAGCCCTTGGTTGCGCACAGATCCTTCACCGCCAAGGGCAAGCCGTGCAGCCAGCCTGAGGGGGTGGCATCATCCATCAGGCGTGCCTCAGTCATCAGCGCGTCAGGGTCACGCAGCGAGACTACGGCGTTGACCGCCCCATTCACCGCCGCAATCTGCGCCAGGTGGGCCGCCATCACCTCCGACGGGGCCACTTGTCGCGCAACTATCCTGCGGGAAAGATCAGAGGCTGACAGATCAACCAGCTCCATCTGCAGCCCTTTCATTTTGGCTCAAATATCCTCTGGGGTGGTCTGGAGGGGGCAGACAGCCCCC
>JANNNF010000239.1:0-5337 GCA_031398405.1 Rhodobacterales bacterium
GGGGGGGGGGGGGGGCGGCGTCGTCCCCCATGGCCCCATGTTCTGCGCCATGCCCATCCCCATCCCCGCACCCATCCCCGCACCCATAGCAGCACCCATGGCACCACCCGGTTGCGTCATGCCTTCGGCGGCATTGAACTGCATGTATTTGTTCAAATCCCCCGCGATGCCAATCGAGGTGCGCTTGTCCAGCACCTTTTCAACGTCCTCAGGCAGGCTGATGTTTTCAATGTAAAACTCTGGCAGCACCAAGCCATACTCGGCAATCTTGGGCGCAATCGCAGTATTCACCAACCGTGCCAGATCGCCGGTATTCGCGGCCATATCCAGCACCGGAATCCCGGATTTTGCCAAGGCTTGCGACATCTCCTGCAAGATCACGTTGCGGATCTGAAAGCTGACCTCATCCGCAGTGAACTCACCGTCGGTGCCGACGATTTCACGCATGAACACGCCCGGATCGCTGACCCGCATCGAATAAGTGCCAAAAGCGCGGATGCGCACCGGGCCAAATTCGGGGTCGCGGCACATGATGGGGTTTTTGGTGCCCCATTTCAAATCGTTGAACCGGGTGGTGTTGACGAAATACACCTCAGACTTGAACGGGCTGTCAAAGCCGTGGTCCCAGTGCTGAAGCGTAGTCATGATCGGCATGTTGTTGGTTTCCAACATATACATGCCTGGCCCGAACACATCGGCCAACTGCCCTTCGTGGATGAACACCGCCGCCTGGCCTTCGCGCACAGTCAGCTTGGCCCCGTACTTGATCGCCTGCCCCCGGCGTTCAAACCGCCACACCATGGTGTCGCGGGTATCGTCGAGCCATGTGATGACATCGACAAATTCACCTTTCAGGAAATCAAAGACCATGGCGTTCTCCTCCGCGTGCTGCGGTCAACTCTCACCGCCCACAAGGCGGCTGGCAAGGGATTGTATGATGGGGCGGGCTTCTGGCTCGGACATGCCGGGGCGAAGGGCGGGGTTGTACAACATACGAAGCATGGCTTCATCCTGCCCGGTCAGCAAAGCGAACTCTTCGTCGTCGTTGAAGATGCTGGGTCGCGCGCGCGGGCTGTCGTTGGCCAACCCCAGACCTTGGGCAATTTCCTCGTGGATGCAGGACTGGCGCAAAAGGTCAGGATGTTCGGCCCGCACCACCGCAAAGGCGCGGGTGTAGGCGGCATTTCCGCCTTCGGTCATCGCGTAGACAAGGCAGTAGGTCGATTGCGGCATGTCAGTGATGCCGCGCACGTCACTGGCCGACAGGCCCGGCATCGCGGCATTGATCTGCGGGCCAAGCGCACGGCGTTCGTCTTCATCCACGATGTACAGCCAGAAATTGGGGCTGTCCGACAGCGCGATCGGGTGCCCGGTGACCGAGGCCAGCCGCGCCAGATAAGACGCCACCCGCGCGCGGTCAGTTGCCTGCCGTTCCGGCGGAACTGATGCACCAAAGCGCAGGCCCACACGGACCGGAACATCCCAGCGGCGCAATTGACTGCTCGTCTCGCGCTGCACAAAGCTGCCATTGGACCGGGCGTATTCATCATAAAGGGCTGCGCGGATGAAATTGTCAGCCAGCATCCGGTCAGTATAGGGGGTATCCGGCCCGCCACCATCGGTGCGAAGCAAACCCTGCGAGAGCAAGGTTTGTTGCACTTGGGCGTAATAGGTCCGTGCGGCCTGCGATGCCGGCGAAGCTTGCACGACAGGGGCCGCAATGTCAGGCCGCGCAGGTGGCGGATTGATCCGGGGCGGCGCAGCGGGGGTAGGCGTCACACAAGCAGACAACCCCCCGAAAGCCAGGGCGGCTGCAAGTGCCGTGAGGCGTGTCCGGGGGGTTGGTATGGGCATTTGGCCTGTTCACTCAGACAGTATGGGGGGCAGGGAGCGGCACTTGGCGCGCGCGGGCAGACGACAAGGTGTCGCGCAATTCATGTTCCATCTTGACCAGTTCCACCTCGGCCTCGGCACGACGGGCCTTGCCCGCATCAGCGATGGCAAGGCTTTCGTTGATGGTGGCGATCAGGGTCGCATTCGCGGCCTTTACCGTTTCAATATCGAACACGCCGCGTTCCATTTCTTCGCGCACCACACGGTTGGCGTCTTGCAGGTTCTTTGCATTGGCCTCCAGCAATTCGTTGGTCAGGTCGGACGCACCGCGTACTGCCTCGGCCGCTTCTTTGCTGCGCTGGATGGTGACAGCCTGCGCCAGTTGGGTTTCCCACAAGGGCACGGTGTTGACCAGAGTCGAGTTGATCTTGGTGATCAGGCTTTTGTCATTTTCCTGCACCAAACGGATCGACGGCAGCGACTGCATCGTCACCTGACGGGTCAGTTTCAGATCATGGACCCGGCGTTCCAGATCGTCGCGTGCGGCCCGGGTGTCGCGCAGTTCCTGCGCCTTCATCACCTGATCGGCCTCGGGGGCGGCGGCGACAGCGGCCTCTTTAGCTGGGATCAGAACCGTGTCCACCTCAGCAAGCTTGGCGGTGCCAGCGGCGATATAGAGGCCAAGTTCGTTGTAGAATGTCAGGGTCTTGTCATACAAGATATCGAGCGATTTCACATCCTTCAGCAAGGTGTGCTCATGGCTCATGAGGTCTTGGGTGATCTTGTCAATCTGGCCCTGAACATCTTCGAACTTGGACACGAACTCGGCAAACGGGGCAGCGCGGCCCAGCAGTTTTTCCCACCAGCTTGACTCGCGGCGCAGATCGAGCTCCTCGGCAGCAAAGCCGCGGATAGTGCTGACGATGGATCGTAGGCTGTCACCGGCTGGTCCTACGTCCTTGTTTTTCACGCCTTGCAGCATTTCTTGACTGATCACCTGCAATTCGGCCTGCGCGCCCGACCCAAAAGAAAGGATCGACTGGGTGTTGCTCAGGTCCAGCTCGCCCATGCGTTTGCGGATGGCGGCTTCCTTGTCTCCGTGGGCCTCTTCCAGCGTGATCAACTCGCCAGCCGGTTCGGGCAGAATGGTGGCGGTAACGCGTTCAACCTCGGATATCAAGGCGGTGGCTTCGGTGCGGGCGATCTCGGACATGGGGCACTCTCATGTTTGAATTGGTTGCGGCGCAATCTGTCGCACGCCGATGACAGGAATAGGACGGGTTAGCCTTCGAGTTTCAGCCGCTCGCGCAGCACCGATATTTCCACATCCAGATCGGTGCGGCTGTTGGACAACAGGGCCTGCGTGCGATTTGCAAAATTGGTTTCCAGATCCGTCAGCAATGCCTCGTAATCGCGGCGGGCCTGCGCGTCGCGGGTCTGGGAATAGACGTCGGCAAACTTGATCGTCGCATCACGGGCACCCATCAGGTAGACCGACAAATACTTGCGAGCGGACGTCAGATCGCCGGGATCGCTTTCAATGGTGCGAAACATGGTGCGGGCTGCAGCAGCGAAACGGTCTACGCGGCCCTCAAGCTGGCGGTCGCCTGCCCGTAGAATGGCGTCTTTCATTGCGGTCAGAAAGCGTTCCGCCTCGGTCACGGCCTTTGCCACCCGTTCGGTCTGGAATGCGTCGATGCCTTCCATCCCCTTGTCAGTCCGGGGGTCCGGCCCAAAGGTCAGCATATGCAGCCCGGCCCCGATCAACCCGAACAAGGCGGGGTACAGCGGGTTTGATTGCGAAATCAACGCACCCGTCGCCAAGGCCCCCCCGGTCAGCACGGCCCCCGCAATCTTGCGCGGAAAGGCAGGGCGGCGTGCGATTTTACGGGCGTCATAGGCGGCATGAGCGCGCATCCCCTCGCGGGTCAGCCAAGATGCCAGCACGATCAACCCACCTGCGGCAAGGCCCATCACCAATTCGCGGGGCGTGCCGCCAAAGGCTGGAAACAGAAAGGCGAACGCTGACAGGAACAGCACCGTGGTGCGCCACTGGCCCGGGGCTTTGATGCCATCGGCTGGCACTGCCAGCGGTGCGCTTGGCGTGCTGACCTGGCCACCGCGGCTGTATTTGCCGCCAAATTTCTGTGCCATCAGACGCCCCCTGACCCTGCGACATAAAAGATCAATGCAAGAAGAAGGAAGAAAGACAAGGACTTGAAGCCGCTACCGGACATATGCCCTCCGTCGGGGTGAACTGTTATCGGCGCAGATTAGCCCAAGCCCGCGCACCTTGCCAGCAGGCAGGCAGGGAATTGGGCGGGTTTGTTCCCCCCCATGCGCCACGTCAGCGTTTGGGTGCGGGTTTGCGCGGCGCTGAGCCCGCCCCGCGCGCGCCGGTCTGCGATTTTGGCGCGGCAGGTCTGGTTTTGGCCGGGGCCTTCGCGGGCGCATCCGGAGTAATGGCGGTTTTCCATGCGCGCGACAGGGTGTTCAGTGCGGTGCCCGGTTTGGCCGCAGCAGGTTTGGTGGCGGTCTTTGTGCTGAAACTCCGGGGCTTTGGGGCCTCGGTGTCTGCGCCAGGTGTGCGGCCGCGCGGCGCGCGCGATACCATGACCGTGGTGTCAGTGGGTTTCGGCCGCGCGACGGTACGCGGCTTGGCCTTGGGCTTGGCCGGATCGTCAGGGTCTGCGGTGGCCCCGGTGCCCAGTTGTTCGCGCAGGGTGCGGGCCTTGACCTCTTCCACCTGGCCGGGCTCCAACTCGCCCAGCCGGAACGGGCCATAGCTGATGCGGATCAGCCGGTTCACGATCAGCCCGATGCTGTCAATCGCGCGCCTGATCTCACGGTTTTTGCCTTCGCGGATACCGATGGTCAGCCACGCATTGGCCCCCTGATGGCGGTCAAGCTGCACGCCCATCGGCAAAAACCGCTCACCATCAATCACAATACCTTTGCGCAGGGGTTCCAGATCCGGATCGGTCGGGTTGCCTTTCACCCGCACCCGGTATTTGCGCAGCCAGCCCGTGGAGGGCAGTTCCAGCTTGCGCTTCAATTCGCCATCATTGGTCAGCAATAGCAAGCCTTCCGAGTTCAGATCGAGCCGGCCGATGGTCATCACCCGGGGCAAATCCTCGGGCAGATGGTCGTAAATCGTGTCACGCCCCTTTTCGTCCGCATTGGTCGTGACCAGCCCGTCGGGCTTGTAATATAGCCACAGCCGTGCCGGTTCAGGTTCGCCCACAAGATCTCCGCGCACAGTGATGCGGTCGGCGGGGGTGACGTTCAGGGCGGGCGAGGTGATGGTCTTGCCATTTACCTGCACGTCGCCAAGTTCGATCATCCGTTCAGCCTCTCGCCGAGATGCCACCCCTGCGCGTGACAGCACTTTGGCGATGCGGTCGCCGTCCGGCGTGGTTTTGGCCGCTTTCGACTTGGCGGGACTTGTCTTTTCGGCCATTGGGGGCACATCGATTTGGGTTCCATTGCGGCTGCCAACGTCGA
>JANNNF010000243.1:0-2494 GCA_031398405.1 Rhodobacterales bacterium
GCGCGGGCTTTCGATGGTATTGCCCGCGACGCAGATGATGCGGGCCTTCTGGGTCTGCAGCGTGCCATCCTTATCGAAATATTCGACTGCCGTCACCTTGCCGCTGTCATCGTGCAAGATCTTGGCCACATGGCTGCGCTCACGGACTTCGAGGTTGACGGTCGCCTCGCCTGCCGGAATGTCGGTATAGGCGGCAGACCATTTGGCCCCCCATTTGCAGCCCTGAAAGCAGAACCCGGTCTGTTGGCAGGCCAGACGCCCGTCATTGTCGGCCGAATTGATCGCCATCCGCCCGGTATGGACGTCCTTGTAGCCAAGCGCCTTGGCTCCCTTTTCGAACACCAGATAGTTGTTGTTGCCTGGCAATCCGGCGCGGTCGCCGGTACGGGTCACGCCCAGCTTGGTTTCGGCCTTTTCATACCAAGGGGCCATTTCGGCCCCGTCAATCGGCCAGTCCAGCAGGTTTGCGCCTTCAACCGCACCATAGTTGGTCAGCGCTTTCCACTCGTGGTCTTGAAACCGGATCGACGCGCCGGCCCAGTGGGTGGTGGTGCCACCGACCGCCTTCACGATCCATGTCGGAAGGCTGGAAAAGTCCTTGGCGACCCGCCAGTCACCGCTGGTGGTGCGGGTGTCCAGCCAGGCAAGCTGGCCGAAGCTTTCCCATTCATCATTGATATAATCCTCGGGCAGATACCGACCGCCAGCCTCGAGAGCCACGACCTTGACGCCCTTTTGCGCCAGTTCATTTGCCAGCACGCCGCCACCTGCCCCGGTGCCGATGATGACGACCACAGAATCGTCATTCAGATCAAATTTCGCTACCATGTGTTCGTCCTCCCCTTACAGCCAGGCAATGTCGTTGAAGCCGCGCTCGATATAGCCACCCTGGCTGTAGGACTCGCCTTCATAGCCAAAGATCGGCCAGATCTCTTTCTGATTATAAAGCCCCGTCACAAGGCCCGAGCGAACGGTCTGAAAGAACACGCCTTTTTCAACGGCTTGCAGAACCTTCACCCGATCTTCTTCCCAGCCGATGGCAAGATAGGACGCGTGGCCCTGTGCCACGGCAGCGGCGTTCAGTTCGTCTATGCCGGCGGCAACCATGTCTTTCTTGTCATCACTGTCGTAGCCTTTGACGGCGACGGCGTAGAACTGGTCGGCGACCTTGTCATGTGGATAGATATCGCGCGCCATTTGCAGCAGCGTCGCCATCTGTTCGGGCGTGATCACCGCCACTTCCATCGCCCAAGCCGCATCCGGGGCCGCGATGAAACCCGCCCCCGATATTGCCAATGCCCATGTTGCCATCGACCGCGCCAACAGCGCGCGCCGGGTTATGCCCTTGAGTGGTTCTTGCTTCATGTCGTCCTCCCATGTGTGCGTAATGACTGCGAACTCCCCCCGCAGCTTATCCGTAAGCGCGTCAGGCAAACCGCCCGCCGCGTTGCAAAACTTCGATCTGATAACCGTCCGGGTCGGCGATAAAGAAGAACCGGGCCACCAGCACGTCGCCGTTCTTGAAATCGACCAGCTTGCGCGGGGCCAGCCCTGCCGCTGTCAGCCGCGCGTGTTCGGCATCAACATCCGCCACCGTCACGGCAAAGTGACCATAGCCGTCGCCCAGATTGTAGGGTTCGGTCCGGTCCTTGTTGACGGTCAGTTCCAGTTCGAACCCGGATTCCTGGTTTGACATGTAGATCAGCGTAAAGCCCGGAAAATCGAGCCGGTCAGCCACTGTCAGATCAAAGGCCGTCTGGTAGAATTGAACCGCGCGCGCCTCGTGCAACACGCGGATCATTGAATGTATCGCCTTGGCCATTGCCCCTCCGCCACCGGTCTGGTTTTGGTAAGGTTAGTGAACCAATTTCGGGCTAGGGTAGTAGCGGACTACTACAGCGCTATTTTCTTGGTTATTCTGCCGCGTATCTGGGCTGCGTCTGTTCCGGCATCTGGTCCAACTCGCCCAGATGGATGGTGCAGGCACAGCGCAGGAACGAGGTGAAGTTGGGGGCCTCGCCATGCTGTTCCAGCACTTCAGAATGAAGTTTCGACAGCAGGGCGGGTGTGGTCAGGCCTTGGCGCAGGGCCATAGCGTCCAGGATACGCCAGAAGGCACGTTCCAGACGGATGCTGGTGGATTGTCCGTTCAACCGCAGTCGACGGGTGACGGATTCGTAGCGGGCCGGGCTTTGTCCGGCGAAGATCTGGCACATATGCTGGTTCTCCCTTTGACCAGATTGGTCGCATCCGACCGAATCGTCAACAATGCCAAAGTCGGAAACGCAAAAGAGCCGCGCTTTGCAGCGCGGCCCCTTCTCTTGGTGGTGGGATGGGCAAATTGCCCATCCTACGATTACTCGATAATCTTCGACACGACGCCTGCGCCGACGGTGCGGCCGCCTTCGCGGATGGCAAAGCGCAGCTTTTCTTCCATCGCGATTGGCGCGATCAGGCTGACGTTGAACTTCAGGTTGTCGCCCGGCATCACCAT